>CAYYTN010000260.1:0-4148 GCA_964474495.1 uncultured Chloroflexota bacterium | reverse complement strand
TTCGCCGATAGGTGGGCTCAATGCTCCGGCCACAAAGAGGAAGGCGCCGTCCGGGAAGCCCGACAAATCGGGCCGCTCGAACAGGCTGCCCGGACAAGAAGGCGCCGTTTCAAGTTCGCCGATAGGTGGGCTCAATGCTCCGGCCACAAAGAGGAAGGCGCCGTCCGGGCAGCCCGATAAATCGGGCCGCTCGAAACGGCGCCCTCCGTAGGCGCTGACCACCGGGTAGGGGAATCAGGAGAAGAGGCCAAACGCCTCTACATAATTAGCACTATCCCTCCGCCCCACATAGCCGTTTTTCTCCATCACTGTCCCCGATGCCCAGCAAATCCACCGAATAGCTCTTAAACTGCTCTGGCCGCTTCCCTGTCCCCTCGATTCAGCCATAATCCCCTCCACAGGAGACGCCAATAATGAAGCTCGCCGCCTGTCTCTGGGGACTCCCCGGCGATCCCCTCGCCAACGCCCTCGCCATGCTTGCACTCGGCTACGACACGGTCGATGTCGATCCCGGCTTCGCGGCTCTCGATCCGGCCCCGCTTCCCCCGATCACCTGCCTGGCCGCCGGCCACCTTTTTCCCGAGAGCGTCGCCCTCGACGCCGAAGACGCCAACGCCCGCTCCCGCGCCGTCGCCCGCGTCGAAGCGGCGCTTCGGGAAGCCACCGCCCTCGACTGCCCGGTCGCCTACATCGCCGCCCCGCCTCCCGGACCCGAAGCCCGCGCCCGTTTCCGCGACTCCGTTGTCCACCTCGCCGCCGCCGCTACCGAACTCAACCTCCGCCTCTGCATCGAGCCCTTTCCCGGCAGCGGAATCGACAGCGTCGCCGCCATGCTCGAGTTCATCGCTGAGACCGGCCGCGATGACCTCTACGTGCTCCTCGACGTCGGCCACTGCCAGATCGCCGGCGAAGACCCGGCGGCCGCCGTCGCGCAGTGCGGCGACCGGCTCGGCTACGTCCACTTCGACGACAACGACGGCGTCGGCGACCTACACCTCGCGCTCACCGACGGGGTGCTGACCACGGAGGTCATCCGCGACACCCTGGCCGCCGTCGCCGCCTCGCCCTACGACGGCCCGGTGGCGTTCGAGGGCCACCTGAACCTGGCCGACCCGGCGGCCGCGATGCTGAAGTCGCTCCGCATCCTCAAGGACTGCGACCCCGGCTAGCTCGACCGTCGGGTTGGACAGAACACCGAGAGTGCGAAGGTGCTGCAGGACTGCGACCCGGGCTAGCTGAGTCGCCTGGAGGCACAAAACACCGAAGGTGCGGCCCCGGCTAACTCGACCGTCGGGTTGGACAGAACACCGAAGGTGCGAAGGTGCTAACCCACCCGGTAGCGCGCCACCGCCGCCTCGTCCATCTCCATCCCCAGCCCCGGCCCCTCCGGCAGCGCCACCTGGCTCTGGGCATCGATGACCGGCCAGTTGGTCACGATCTCGGTCCGCAACGGATTCGGGTTCTGATCCATCTCGAAGAACATCGCCCCGGGCAGCGACGCCAGCAGGTGCAGGTTCGCAAAGCCGGACACCGCCCCGGAGAAGTTGTGCGGCGCCATCGGCAGGTTCCACGCCGAAGCAAACGCCGCGATCCGGCGACACTCCGTGATCCCCCCGGCCCACACCGTGTCCGCCTGCACGATATCCACCGCCCCCGCCTCGATCAGCGCCTTGAATCCCCAGCGGCTCGTCTCCGTCTCGTACCCGGCCACCGGCATCGAAATCGACTCGCGCACGAACCGCGCCCCCGCCAGGTCGTCGGTCGGCACCGGTTCCTCGAACCAGAAAATGTCCTGGTCCTCCACCGCGCGAGCGAACCGGATGGCTTCCCGGGGCCCGTGCTGGTTATTGGCGTCGATCATCAAATCGGCATCCGGCCCCAGCCCTTCGCGCACCGCGCGCACCCTGGCCACGTCTTCGGCAAAATCCGCCCCGGCGATCTTCATCTTGCCCGCCCGGTAGCCCAGTTCGCGATAGCCGGCGAACTCCGCTCCCACCTCGGCCACATCCTTGTCGGGCATATAGAAACCGCCGCTGGCATAGGCCGGCACCCGCCGCGCGTTGATATCCACCCCCGAGATCGCCACCAGCATCGCCCCCCTGCGCCCCATCTGAATCGTGCCCTGGTACATCTTGGCCCACAGGCGTTCGATCATCCGCGGGTCCTCGCCGGCCAGCAGCGGCGCCAGTTGCGTCTCCACGATCGTCTTCATCGTCTGCTCCGCCCCGCCGAACATCGCCGCCTCGCCGATCCCCTCGATTCCGTCGCTTGTCCGCACTCGCACCAGCACGCTCATCCGCGATCCGAAACTGATCTGCGCGTCGGCCATCGGCCGCTCCAGGTCATACCGCAGGATCTCCGCCGTCACCGATTCGATCTTCAACGTCGGCCTCCTCGAAGGGCTGCTACCGCATCGCGCCGCGCCAGCATAGCCCGTCACGGGCACGTCGTCCCGGCCCGTCACGGGAATGTCAATTCTGGCCGGCCACAGGTCCCGTCGCCCGGGCGCCTAGCCCACCCGCGTGCGCACCTCGATCCGGGTGGCGGCCAGTTCCAGCCCCGCCCCCCGCAGTCCCGCCAGCACCCGTTCCGCCGCCAGCGACACCTTCTGCGCCCAGATGCTGTCGGTCGTCTCCACGATCAGCACGTCCTCGCGCAGCGCCAGCGCCCGGCAGTTTTGCGCCGCCTCCACACCCAGCACCTCGGTCAGCACCCGCGGGGCGGCATCCAGCAGGTCCGCCCGCGCCAGACCGCCCTTCACGTAGGGATCCGCCACTAGCTTCGCGACCAGTTCATCCAGGGTGCGTTCGCGGTTGGCGAACGCCTCCGCTGCCTCCGGGTCCTCGTAGGGGTCGTACTTCCTGCGCCGGCGCCGCGCCATCGCCCTCAGCCCTCCCAATCCGCGTGCCCGGCGCGCACCCGCAGCACCGCCGCGTCATTCCTGAAGGCCGCCGGCGCCTGGGCGTCATCGGCCGCCGTCACCAGCACCTGCGCCCCGGCCGGCATCCGCGCGATTACCGCCTCCCGGTGCTCCGGGTCCAGCTCCGAAAAGATATCATCCAGCAGCAGCACCGGCGGTTCCCCGGCCGCCTCGCCCAGCCATTCCATCTCCGCCAGCCGCAAACTCAGCACCACCAGCCGTTGCTGCCCGCGCGACGCAAACGCCGCCGCCGGCTGCCCGTCCACCAGCATCTCCACATCATCGCGGTGCGGCCCCACCAGCGTCTGTCCGCGCTGGATTTCGCGCCCGCGCAGCTCCGCCAGCGAATCCAGCGGCAGCCCGCCGTCCTCATCCGCCCCGGCCAGCCCGTATTCAACCCGCAGCGACTCGTCGGGGCCGGCCAGTTCGCGATAGGCCGCCGCGCCCGAGTCGTTCAGCCCGACTACGAATCGCTGCCGGGTGGCCACGATCCGCCCGCCCAGCTCCACCAACTTGCCGTCCCAGAACTCGAGCCCTTCCCCGCCCCCGCCGCGCTCGCGCAGATCGCGCAGCAGCGCGTTGCGCTGCGACAGCACCCGGCCGTAGTCCACCAGGTCGCGGACGTAGTCGCGGTCCACCTGCGAGATCGCCACATCCAGGAACCTTCGCCGTTCCGCCGGGGCGCCGCCGAGCAGGTCGATGTCATCCGGCGAGAAGTGCACCGCGTTCAGTTGTCCCAGCAGTTCGGACGCCCGCCGCGGCTTGCCGTCCACCACCACCCTTCGCGAGGCCCGACGACCCGGCTGGCCGTCCTCGGTCGGATTCAGCGCGAACACCAGTTCCAATCGCGTCGCCCGGTCCTTCGCCGCCACCTCGGCGCGGATGCGCGCGAAGGGCCGTGGCACTCCATCAACCGTGCGAATCAGCTCCGCCAGCGTGCGGTGCGACCGACCGCGTCCCGACGCCAGCGCCAGCAGCGCCTCCAGCAGGTTCGACTTACCCTGCGCGTTGCGCCCCAGCACCAGCACCGGCCCGGCCGGCAGGTCGAGTTCCAGGCCGGCGAAACTGCGAAAATCCACCAGCTCCAGCCGCCGGCAGTACACCGCGCGCGCCGCTCAGCGCCGTCTGCCGCGAACGACCACGTACACCCCGAAGCCCAGCCCCAGGATCAACGCCAGCGCCCCGGTCAGCACATACATCGCCGCCACCAGCCACGACATCACCCCCC
>CAYYTN010000259.1:0-4156 GCA_964474495.1 uncultured Chloroflexota bacterium | reverse complement strand
GGACGGGCGGCTGTATGTAGCGGACACGTTTAACAACCGGATCAAGGTGCTGGACGCGACCGGGGTTCATCTCTTTGCGTTTGGCCAGGCGGGCCGGGGGGTGGGGGGATTGCGCAACCCGGGTGGGGTGGCGGTGTCGCCGGGGGGCGGCGTGTATGTGGCGGACACCTTTCACGACCAGATCCAGGTGTTCAACCGGGCCGGCGGATTCGTGCGCCGGTGGGGCTTCACCGGGCGGGGAGCGGGGCAATTCGTGAGCCCGCGGGGGATGGCGGTGGACGCGAGCGGACGGGTCTACGTGAGCGATTCGGACAATCACCGTATCCAGGTATTCAGCCCGGAGGGCGGCTACCTGGAGGGCTGGGGACGGCGCGGCTTTCGGTTCAATGAATTCCAGAATCCGAAGGGAATCGCGATCGGCCCGGCGGGACGGCTGCACGTGGCGGATCAACTGAACAGCACCTTGCCGGTGTTCGCGGCGCTGCCGCCGGCGGCGGTCCCGCCGGACCCGAACCTGGCCGACGGCAGCTCGGTGGGGTCGGTGGCGGTGACGGCGGCGATTCATGTGGCGGAGACGGCGCACAACATCGTGGACCTGTGGATCATGCGGGAAGACGGGCCGGCGGAGGCGGGTTTCCTGCAGTACTACAACCTCACCGGCGGCCTGGCGCGGTGGGGTTATCCGCTGTCGGAGGTCTTCGAGGAGACGCCGGGCAACTTCGTGCAGTACTACCAGCGGGGGGCGGTTGACTGGCACCGGCGCGAGGACCTGGGGATCCACGCGATCGAGCGTCGGCTGGGCTGGGACCTGATCGGCGGCGGTCGTAACGGGGCGCCGGACCAGGGAGCGGAGCTGGACATCCTGAATCCCAACGAAGGCGTGGCATCGGGCCCGTGGGGGCACAAGGTCTCGAACCAGGCGGTGGACGGCACCGAGACCGGCTTCCTGGACTTCTTTCAGTGGCTGGGCGGGGAGCTGAGCCTGGGGGTGGCGAAGACCGACGCCCGCCCGGATACCGGGGCGCCCGGGACGGTGATGCTGCCCGGGGCGACGCCGGGATTCATCCGGCAGTACTTCCAGGCCGGGGTGCTGGAGTTCCATCCGGACGCGGCCGAAAAGGCCCAGGTGGCGCTGATCGGCTACAACCTGCGGGCGCTGGCCTACCCGGGCGAGGCCTGGGAGGGGCGGGTCGAATTCGCGGATGCGGCGGTGCTGGAGGCGGGGGCGGCGCTGGCGGCGCGGTAGGCGGGGCCGGGACGGTTTAAGATCGGCGGGCTGACGATTCGACCCCCGAAGGAGTGGCCGTAGCATGAGCGGATCGGAGAACCCGGAGCAGGCGGTGCTGGATTCGCTGGCCGCGCTGGGAGTGGACTACGAGCTGATCGCGATCGACCCGGAGTACGCCGACACGGCGGCGTTCTGCGAGCAGTACGACTATCCGCTGGAGAAGTCGGCGAACGCGATTGTGATCGCCTCGAAACGCGGGGCGAAGCAGTTCAGCGCCTGCCTGGCGCTGGCGACGACGCGGGTGGACGTGAACAAGACGGTGCGGAAGTTGATGGGGGTGAAGCGGGTGTCGTTCGCCTCGGCGGAGGACATGGCGGAGCTGACCGGGATGCGGGCGGGCGGGGTTACGCCGTTTGCGCTGCCGCCGGAGATTCCGCTGTACGTGGACGCGCGGGTGATGGCGCTGGATTGGATAGTCGTGGGCAGCGGCGGGCGGGACTCGAAGCTGAAGCTGTCGCCGGAGGCGCTGCGCAAACTACCGAACCTGCAGGTGATCGACGGCCTGGCGTTTGAGTTCCCGCCGCGGGAACCCGCGGACAAGGAGGGCGGCTGATGGACATCAAGGGCCGGACGGCGATTGTCACCGGAGGGACCGGGGGGCTGGGGGGGCGGATGGCGCGCAAGTTCGCGGAGGCCGGGGCCAATATCGCGCTGGTCTACCGGGAGTCGCACGATAAGGCCAACGCGACGGCGGCGGAGTGGCGGGCGCGGGGGGGGCAGGTGGCGCCGAGCGCGGCGGACCTGAGCACGCCGGAGGGGATCGCGAGCATGGTGGATCGCACCGAGGCGGAGTTCGACTCGATCGACGTGCTGGTGAACAACGCGGCGGTGAACATGTGGATCCCGTTTTCGGACCTGGATGCGCTGACCCTGGACATCTGGGACGAGATCATCAATATGAACCTGACCGGGCCGTTCCTGTGCGCGAAGGCCGTGGCGAAGAGCATGCAGGCGGGCGGTCAGGGGCGGATCATCAATATCTCCTCGGGCGCCGGGCTGCGCCCCGGGGGAAGCTCGATCGCCTACGCGGTGTCGAAGGCCGGGTTGATTCACCTGACGCGCTGCCTGGCGGTGGCGCTGGCGCCCGAGGTGCTGGTGAACTGCATCGCACCGGGGATGCTGGAGGAGACGCGGATGACCGCCAACCTGGACCCGGAGTTCGCGGAGCGGTCGCGGCAGAACGCGCTGTTGAAACGGGCGGCCAGCAAGTCGGACGTGGCCGACCAGGCGGTGGGCTTCGCGCGGTCCGACACTATTACGGGGCAGACGATCCTGATCGACGCCGGGGTCTTCTTTCACTAGATTTCGGCAGGTTTTCTCGGTTCGCGGGCGCGTCTGCAGCGTTGATTCGTCCCCTGCGCAGGTGTAGCCTGTAGGGGTGGCGACCGACCCGAGGCAGGAAGCCGCCCGCAGAGGGTGGTTGAGCGGGGCTGGGTCGGCGTGTAGCGCTACGTAATGGTCAGCCGGCCAGTGCAGGGAGTCCGGCAACCGATGGTGACTGAGAGCAAATTCAAGCCGGCGCTGGTGGAGGTGAAGGCGGAGTACGCCAGTATCTTTCAGAGCCTGATGCCGGTCGAGCTTGAGGTGTGGTCGGAAGAGGAGCCGCGGCTCTACCAGGGCCAGGTGGTGAGTGTGGATGAGGGGCGGATGATCCTGTCCTTCGCGGCGGCGGAAAACCACGGCCTGACCGATGAGGCGGGGCAGAAGGCGACCATCTGCCACACGGCCCGGGGGGAACTGTACCGGGGGGACTGCCGGGTGCAGGAGGTGACGCAGCCGGGGATAGTGAAGGTGATCACGAGCCGGCCGACGGAAGTGAGCCGCACCCAGCTGCGGGCCGCCTTCCGCTGGGACACGCGGCTGGAGCAGTGCCGGGTGTTCCGGGCGCCGCGGTCGAATCCGAGCGACTGGCAGGGATTCCCCTTCGCGGTGAGCAACATCAGCACCGGGGGAATCGCCGGGCACGGACCGGTGGACCTGGATATTGACAGCGAGGAAGACCCCGGGGTGTTCGCGCTGGAGATCGCCTTCCCGTGGGGGTTCGGCACGATCACGATGCCGGTGGCGATGCTGGGCAAGGAGAAGATAACCCGCGGCGGGAAGCCGGCCTGGCAGTACCGGGCGCGGTTTGTGAAGGTGCCCCAGGCGACTCAGGACACGATCACCCGCTATATCCACCGCTCGGAGGTGGAGGTGCGGCTGCGGGGCAACACCGGGCCGGCGGGGCCGGAGGGGGCGGTGGACGCCGAGCCGGTGGCGAAGATGCCGGAGAAGGTCCGAGAGCAAACGGTTGGAGACCGGCTGGCGGACGCCTCGGTCGGGTCGGAAGAGGAGCAGCGGCTGACGGCGCGGGCGCGGGAGATCGGCGAGGCGGCGATCGACCTGGCGCGCGAGATCGCGCTCTCACCGGCGCCACACAATATCCGCCGGGCGCGGCCGTTCGTGGATTCGCTGATTAGCGAGACGGCAAACGAAACAGCGATGCTGCGGGCCCTGACAAAGACGCTGGAATCCAGCGCCGAATTGTACGTCCACTCGGTGAACGTGACGGTCTACGCGCTGGCGCTGGGGGCGGGGGTACGAGCGGCGGGAGTTGCTGGATCTGGGGACGGCGGCGTTCCTGCACGATGTGGGGATGACGGCGATACCCGAGGAAATTGTTAATAAGCCGGGCCCGCTGACGCCGCACGAATGGGTGACCATGCGGCGCCATCCGCACGAGGGCCGGGCGCTGGCGGCGCGCGGCGGGAACATCTCGTGGACCGTCCAGGACGTGATTGTGCATCACCAGGAGCGCTACGACGGGACCGGCTATCCAGATGGGCTGCGTGGCGAGGAGATCCCGGAGTCGGCGCGGGTGTTGGCGGT
>CAYYTN010000258.1:3670-4182 GCA_964474495.1 uncultured Chloroflexota bacterium | reverse complement strand
GGGGTTCGCGGCGTTCAAGTACATCCTGGTCAAGCGCGGGGTGATCGCCCACGCGCGCACCCGGACACCCGGGGCGGTGGAGCTGGACGCCGAGGACGTTCGCGAGCTGGACCTGATCTGGGAGCGCCTGGCGCCGCATCTGAAGCTCTAAGGGCCGGACGCGCCGCCCGGGGCGGTGGTCTGGTCGAGTCCTACGACGATGGTGCCGCCCGGGTGGTCATGCAGGGCCCGGTGATCTCGCCTGAAAACTACAAGAAGTGCGTGCAACAGAATGACCGGCGGGAAGAGTACCAGTATCACGAACGCCGTCTCACGCTTCAGCACCTGTCCGGCTGAAACACGCCCTCCATCCATTGAAACCAGGCCAACTCCGAATATCCCCTTTCCGGGCGTCCGACGCCAGATGAGCGTCGTCGAAAGCCGATATGCGAGGAGGAATATGTCGTAGAGCCACCAGAGATTGCGGCGCGGTTCCCCGGCGGCCTGCGCCACCCAGGCAACGACCAGAACCA
>CAYYTN010000258.1:1771-3646 GCA_964474495.1 uncultured Chloroflexota bacterium | reverse complement strand
GGCCAGAAATCGCCGGCGAAGACCGGCCGGGACCGGGGGCGCCCATCCCGCCCGGATCTCTTCGAGCGACTGCTGGACACCGTGGCGGACGAGACCATCTACGAAGCCCGAGTCATCCGGAAATTGATCGCCTTCCGCCGCGCGTCTCGACGCCGGCCATCTTCTGAGAGGATCACCGGCATGCGGCGTGCGGGTACTCGGACGTCGCCCCTGTCGATCGGCCCAAAAGAGAACACCCCCGACACCACCAACCAGAACCGCGACGGTGATCCCCGTCAAGAGTTCCGTCGGCATTCGGGTCGCCTCCCTGCCCCTCTACGGTTGCGATTCGGCGGCTACAGCCGATGCCGCGGACCTGTCGCATCAGTGGTTATCGGCCTTGAGGTCGAAGCCCAGCTCATCGATCAGGTAGCGGCTGTTGATTTCGAGGCTCTTGGTGGGCGTCGTCTGCGAGAGGTCGATCTCGACCGTCAGCCAGCCCTCGTAGTTGGAGCGGCGCAGCGACTCGATAACCGCCTTGTGGTTGATGACGCCCTGGCCCAGCTCGGTGAACCAGACCAGCGGCTCGGTCCAGCCCTGCTCGTTGATCAGGTTGTTCTCCGGGGTGTTCATTTCCTGGGAGAAGTCCTTGATGTGCATGTAGGCGATGATCTCGCCGTAGGTGTCGCAGACCTCGACCGGGTCGTAGCCGGCCTTGACCATGTGCGACGGATCGACCGCGAGCTTCGCGTACTTCGTATCCACCATGTCGAAGATGCGGGTGATGTCGTCGCGCTCCTGGATCAGGGCCTGCCAGTGGGGGTGGATGGCGGTGGTGACGCCCATCTCATGGCTGGCGCGGGCGATCTCGTTGACCGTGTGGGCGACCACTTCGAAATGCTCCGGCAGCGCCGGGTCGGGGCGCGGCCGGCCAGGGCCATATACCAGGATGTCGGCGCCGAGGGCCTGCAGAAACCGGACGATCTCCAGGTTGCGCTCGATGGTTTCGGCTTCGCTGCCCGGCTCGTAGCCGTTGTCGTCGCTGTAGAGGGCGGCCAGTTGCAGCCCGCGGGCGTCGAGCATGGCTTTGAACTCGGCTTCGCGGCCGGCGAATTCCTGCACGACGTAGGAGAAGGTCTCGGTGCCGGGATAGCCCCAGGCGCCGATGTCATCGAGGGCCTTTTCGAGGTCGCGCTCCCAGGTGATCTGGTGGACGGCGCAGCGGAAGGTAGCCATGGGGGGGCCTTTCGGGGCTAGGCGGTGGAGTCTTTTTCGGGCGCTTCCTCGGGGTCAGGAGGCGGTTCGACGAAGTCTTCGATCTTCTCGCCCAGGTCTTCCAGGGCATCTTCGAGATCCTCGGCAAGATCGCGGGCGGCGGGGCTGTTGACGGCGCGGTTGATGGCGTCCTCGGTCTGTTGGCCCAGTTCCTTCAGGCGCTCCTTGATCCGCTGCGCGTCCTCACCTTCGAGGACCTGCTCAATGTCTTCGCGGACGCCGCGGAGCTTCTCCTTGAGTTGCTCGCCACGCTCACCTTCGAATTCGGAACGGGCCTTGTCGGTGAAGTCGTCGAGTATGTCGCGCCAGGATTTCTTTTCGCTCAACGGAGGCTCCTTCGGCGGGCGGGACGGGAGACTAGTCTAGTTCGGCGTTGAGGATGGCGGCGGCGGCGGCCTGGCGGTGGTCGCGGAGTTTGGCGGTGAGGGCTTCGTCGGTGGTGGCCAGGATCTGGATCGCCAGCAGCGCCGCGTTGACCGCGCCGGCCTTGCCGATGGCCAGCGTCGCCACCGGAATCCCGCGCGGCATCTGGACCGTCGAGAGCAGCGAATCCATACCGTCCAGCGCCCAGCCGGTCATCGGCACGCCGAGCACCGGCAGCACCGTCTGCGCCGCCATCGC
>CAYYTN010000258.1:0-1761 GCA_964474495.1 uncultured Chloroflexota bacterium | reverse complement strand
AGGACTCATCGAGGAGGCGTTCAGCTATACCCGCCGCCGCCGCGATGATGACTTTGATGCCGCGGTCCGACGCCCCGCCGGCCCAATCGGCCGCTTCCTTCGGGGTGCGGTGGGCGGAGAGCACCTTCACTTCGTGGCCGACGCCGAACTCCTCGAGGACGGCGGTGCAATTCTGCATGGTGGGCCAGTCGGAAGTGCTGCCCATCACGATGCCGACGAGGGGGCTGGCCATGGCTACTGGCCCTGCGCCAGGGTGTAGCCCGGCTCGCCGTCGAAGGTGCAGAGGTTCTCCGTCTTGATGAAGTCCAGGCCGGCGTCGGCCGCCCGCTGCACCAGCGCCGCGATCTGGGCGTGGGAGACGGCGTTGCCGGTGTCGCCGGGCATGAAGCGGCACCGCCAGTGGTCGCCGGTCTTGGTCTCCGGAAAGCCGCCGGGCCAGACCATCATGCCGCGGGTGTCGATCATGTCCAGCGCCAGGCCGTCGCCTTCGAGTTTCTGGACGACGACGGCCAGATCGGCCGGGGAGCCGTCGCTCCAGTCGAGGAAGAGATCGACGCCGACGGTCTCTTTCTTGATCGCGGCGCGGGCGGCGGTCGCGCTGGTGACGGTCTGCGGCGGAGCCGCCGCGTAGCTGACGGCGGGCAACTCGTTGGGCTGCTGGCCGACCCGCGCGGCGACGGCGGCGCCGAATTCGCGGGTGCCGACCTTTTCGCGGCTGTGCTCTTCGCTGTGGATGTCGTAGGTGTGAATGCCCTCTTCGATGGTGCGCAACCAGGCGTTGTGGACCAGTTCGGCGACGTCGGGCTGGCCGATGTGGACCAGCATCAGGACCGCCCCAAGCAGCAGGCCGGAGGGGTTGGCCATATTCTGTCCGGCGCGGCGCGGCGCGGAGCCATGGATCGCCTCGAACATCGCCGCGTCGTCGCCGATATTGGCGGAACCGGCCAGGCCGACCGAGCCGGCGATCTGGGCGGCGACATCGGAGAGGACGTCCCCGTAGAGGTTGGGCATGACGACGACGTCGAAAACGCCCGGGGTATCGGCAAGCTTGGCCGCGCCGATGTCCACGATCCAGTGCTCCGGCTCGATGTCCGGGTACTCGGGGGCAATCTCATCGAAGACCCGGTGGAACAGGCCGTCGGTGAGCTTCATGATGTTGTCTTTGGTGAAGCAGGTGACCTTGGAACGGCCGTTGCGGACGGCGTATTCGAAGGCGTAGCGGACGATCCGCTCGCAGCCGGTGCGAGTGATGATCTTGAGGCACTGGGTGACTTCGGCGGTCTGCTGGTGCTCGACGCCGGCGTAGAGGTCTTCCTCGTTTTCGCGGACGATGACCACGTTCATGCCCGGGTGCTTGGTCTGGATGTAGGGGGAGTAGGCGACGCAGGGGCGCACGTTGGCGTAGAGGCCCAGGGTCTTGCGAGTGGTGACATTGAGGCTCTTGAATCCGCCGCCCTGGGGGGTGGTGATGGGGGCCTTCAGGAACACCCGGGTGCGACGGAGCGATTCCCACGATTCCGGCTCGATGCCGGCGGTGTGGCCACGATTGAAGACGGCTTCGCCGATCTCAATGGTCTCAAGGTCGAGGCGGGCACCGGCGGCTTCCAGGATTTCGAGTGTGGCGCCCATGATTTCGGGACCGATGCCATCTCCGTGGGCGACGGTTACCGGGACGTTGCTGGCCATTCAGTTGCTCCATTTCCGGCCGGGGCCGGCGGGGGTTCCGGTTCTGATCTGGGGGACCAATATTACAGGGGCGTT
>CAYYTN010000257.1:0-4197 GCA_964474495.1 uncultured Chloroflexota bacterium | reverse complement strand
GCCCACCTGCACCCCCAGGTCGACCCGAACGCCGAGGTGACGCCGATCGCCACCGGGCTGAACGCTTCGCCCGGCGCGGCCGTCGGCAAGGCCATCTTCGACGCCGACGAGGCCGACCGTCGCGGGCGCGACGGCGAGGAAGTCATCCTGGTAAGGCCCGAAACCTCCCCCGACGACTTCCACGGCATGGCAGCGGCGCAGGCCATCCTGACCGCCCGCGGCGGGGCCACCAGCCACGCCGCCATCGTCGCCCGGCAGCTCGGTCTACCGGCCGTCGTCGGCTCCGAGGGAATCGACATCGACCTCGATGCCCGCCAGTTCGTCGTCGACGGCATCACCGTCGCCGAAGGCGATCTGATAACCGTCGACGGCACCGCCGGCGAAGTCATGCTCGGCGAGGCGCCGCTGGTCGCCGGTGAGATCACTCCCGAGCTGGAGCGCCTCCTCGGCTGGGCCGACGAGCAGCGTCGGCTGATGGTGTGGGCCAACGCCGACACCCCCGAAGAAGCCGAGCTCGCCCGCGAATACGGCGCCCAGGGAATCGGCCTCTGCCGCACCGAGCACATGTTCCGCGAAGGCGATCGCCTGCCTATCGTCCAGGAGATGATCCTCGCCGAGGGCGAAGCGGAGCGGATCCCGTCGCTGGACAAGCTGCTGCCCATCCAGCGGGCCGACTTCCACGGCATCTTCAAAGCCATGGAAGGTCTGCCGGTCATCATCCGGTTGCTCGATCCGCCGCTGCACGAGTTCCTGCACAGCGTCAACGAGCTTTCCGAAGAACTCGGCAAACTCGAAGCGGCCGGCGACAGCGAGGGCCTGGCCCGCGCCCGGCAGATGCTGAGCCGCGCCGAGGACCTGTACGAAGTCAACCCGATGCTCGGCCTGCGCGGCTGCCGCCTGGGGATCATGCTGCCCGACGTGTACCGCATGCAGGTCCGCGCCATCATCGAGGCCGCCATCCAGCTGAAGCAGGAAGGTGTGGCGGCGATGCCGGAGATCATGATCCCGCTGATCGGGCACATCAACGAGTTGCGCGCCGTCGAAGCCGAGCTACGCAATGTCGCCAACGCCGTCCAGGCGGAAAAGGGCGTCGAGGTGGACTTCAAGTTCGGCACCATGATCGAAGTGCCGCGCGCCTGCCTGACCGCCGGTGAGATCGCCGAAATCGCCGAGTTCTTCAGCTTTGGCACCAATGACCTCACCCAGACCACCTACGGCATCAGCCGCGACGACGCCGAAGGCAAGTTCCTCCTCGAATACGTCGAGAAGGGCATCCTGCCCGACAACCCCTTCCAGGTGCTCGACCGCAACGGGGTCGGGCAACTCATGGAGATCGCCGTCGCCAAGGGCAAGCGCGCCGCCGCGACGTTTAAGAAGGACCTCGAAATCGGCATCTGCGGCGAGCACGGCGGCGACCCGGCCTCCGTCCATTTCTGCCACGGTATCGGCCTCGACTACGTAAGTTGCTCGCCCTACCGCGTGCCCGTCGCCCGCCATTCGGCGGCCCAGGCGGCAATCGAGGTACAGGTCACCCGGGACGTCTAGCAAAAAGTCGCCACGCCGCCGGGCGGACCGGCCCGGCGGCGGCACCGGCGGCGTGACGGTCACCGAACGAATTGCATACAATGGACCGGTCGGGGCGTAGCCGTCGTCGGGAATAGATTCGATTGTCCAGCACCGTTGAGACCGTAAAAGAGAGGCTGAGCGCGGCCGAGGTCATTGGCCGCCGGGTACAGCTTCGCCAGTCGGGGCGCTATCTCAAGGGCCTGTGCTGCTTCCACAGCGAGAAGACCCCTTCCTTCACGGTCTTTCCCGAGACCAACACCTACAAGTGTTTCGGCTGCAACGAAGGTGGCGACATCTTCACGTTCGTGATGAAGACCGAGAACCTGGAGTTCCCGGTCGCGCTGCGCCAACTGGCCGAAGAGGCCGGCGTGCCGATGTCCGACAGCCCGCAAATGTCCGCGCAGGCCGCCGCCCGCAAGGCCCATATCGGCGCCAACAGCGTCGCCGCCGCGTTCTTCCAGCAACAGTTCAATGAATCTCAGGTCGCGGAGCCCATCCGCGATTACGCCGCCGGGCGCGGGCTCGACGCCGCCACCCTGGAACGCTTCCAACTGGGATTCGCACCCCAATCCGGCGACGCCCTCCGCGCCCACATGAACTCGCTGGGCTACAGCGAAGAAGATCTGATCGCCGCCGGACTCACCGGCACCAACGAACGCGGCGCGTACGAGGTATTCCGCAACCGGTTGATGTTCCCCATCCTCGATCGCCGCGGGGACATCGTCGGTTTCGGCGGCCGCGAGATGGGCGACCATCCCGCAAAGTACATGAACACCCCGCAGACGGCCGCGTTCGACAAGGGCGGCGTCCTGTACGGGCTCAACCTAGCCCGCGAGAGCATTCGCGAATCCGGCACGGCGGTGGTCGTCGAGGGCTACATGGACGCCATCGCCGCCCACCAGCACGGATTCAACAACGTCGTCGCCGCGATGGGCACCGCCATCACCCCGTCCCAGGTACGGCTACTGCGCGGCATCGCCAAACGGGTCGTGATCGCCCTCGACGCCGACACCGCGGGGGTTGCCGCAACCAGACGCAGCCTCGATTTGCTGGCCTCCGAAACCGATATGTCGCAGGTAAGTTCGCGCGGATTGGATTCGCTGGTCGAGCACGAGGACCGGCTCGACGCTCAGATCTTTGTGGCGAACGTGCCCGAAGGTAGCGACCCCGACGATGTCATCCGCGCCGATCCAAAGGCGTGGGAGAAGGTCGTCGCCGATGCGATCCCACTGGCCGACTATCTCTTTGGCGCCATCACCGCGAACCTCGATCTCGCAAACACCGCGGACCGAGCGGACGCGATCAAGCAGGCCGTCTCGATTATCCGCGGAATATCGGAATCGGCGGTGCGCGCGGAGTACATGTCCCGCGTGGTCGCGATTCTCAAGATAACCGAGAATGATATCGAGCGAGAACTGCGTCAGCGGCCCGCGCGAAGGCGCAACGCCCCACCCCCCGCCGCCGCCCCAAAACCCGAACTCAAACCCGACGATTACCTCCTGGCGAGGGGCATGGGAAACCTGCCGTACTTCCGCACTGTCGCCAACGTGGTGCAGGCCGAAGATTATTCTTGTAGCGAGAATCGCCTGCTGGCCGAATATTTCACTAGAATAGATGGCAACGGCGATGTTGGGCTCGAATCCTTGCGCGAGCAGGTGGACGGCGCGCTGCACGAAAGATTCGATCTGCTGGACCGATTTCGGCGGTCCATGCCCGAGTCCGAAGGAGAGAAGCTCTTCGCCGACATGCAACGGGTGGCGCTGCGGATGCGCCGCGACGGTCTTCGGGCCGAGAATCGCCAGCTACAACTCCTTCAAGGCGAAGGACAATCGATCCGCGAAAACGAAGCACTGGCCGAGCGCCAGCGCCAAATCCTCACAGAAATACGAGAAATCGAAAAAGGCCTGCGGTAGAGTCGCCGGCCGTTGCAAAGACCGGCAATCCGGCCGGCTTTACCCGCGGGAGCGCTGATTAGTTGATTCCAGAACCGGACACCGATTTACGAGGCGACGCGGGCGACCTGACCAAGCAGATGGAAACGCTGGTCGCCAAGGGCAAGGCCCAGGGGTACATCACCTACGACGACGTCCTCGACGTCTTCCCCGAGGCCGAAGACCAGCTCGACCAGATCGACATCCTCTACCAGCGGCTCATGTCCGAGGGCGTCGAGGTCGTCGCCGAAGCCAAGGATGATGAACGCGACGAGGCCGAAAAGGACCAGGAAAAGCAGGACGAAGAACACCGCCTGCGCACGCTGCGCATCCCCAGCGCGGTCGCCGCCGCCGAAGAGGCCCTGGCCACCGGCGCCCTGGACGATCCGGTCCGTATGTACCTGCGCGAAATCGGTCGCGTAAATCTGCTGACGGCGGCCGAGGAAGTCGACCTGGCCAAGAAGATGGAAGCCGGCAGCATGGCCGCCCGCGAGCGCCTCATCCAGGCCAACTTGCGGCTGGTCGTGAGCGTCGCCAAGAAATACATCGGCCGCGGCATGTCGCTCCTGGACCTCATCCAGGAGGGCAACATCGGGCTGATTCGCGCCGTGGAGAAGTTCGACTACCGGCGCGGTTACAAATTCAGCACCTACGCCACCTGGTGGATTCGCCAGGCCATCACCCGCTCCATCGCCGACCA
>CAYYTN010000256.1:1508-4202 GCA_964474495.1 uncultured Chloroflexota bacterium | reverse complement strand
ACTCTCGCCAAGTTCCCGGGCGGCGCTCGCCGGGAAGTCCGTCGGGACCAGGTACTCGAAATCGGCCAGGTGATGTTTGTTGTCGGGATGGAGATGGTTCACCTGAATGAACCGAACATCGGCCATCCCTTCAACCATCTTCTTCGCATATACGTACCCCGGGTCGTATCGTTTCATGTACGCAACCTGTAGGACGGTGCCCGCCGAATCGGCCGCCTGCACCATCTCCTCCGCCTCCCGCACCGTGACACACGCCGGCTTTTCGACCAGCACATGCTTGCCCGCTTCGGCGGCGGCTATTGACTGCGGCGCGTGGGTGCCGCTCGGGCAGACGATGACGGCGTCGATATCGGAGTTGACCAAGTCTCGGTAATCGCTAAATCGCCCCGCCGCCGGAACCCGGAACTTGTCTCCCACAAAAGTCAGCAGCTGCTCCGAAAGATCGCAGATTCCACCGATAGAAAAAATCTCGGGAGCCGCCGCCAGATTGGGGAGATGTTGGATTTGAGCGATCGCGCCGCATCCGATCACCCCGACTCGTATCGGACGGCTCATGATCGCAATGTCACCCTCTTCTTCCTTTTATACATGGGGCCGCCCACCGCTCAGAAAGGCGCCGCTCACAATGCGAACGATCCTAGCCCGAGGCTGTGGACCTGTCGAATGGCTTGCGGCCACAGACTGTCCGCACCGTAACGCCGGCGCCGGACGGGGGAGTCCTCTCCGGGAGACTACAGAAGGGGCGGCGATCAGTACCTGGGAGGCGAAGATCGGCCCGGGCTGGAGTCTTTTCCGTCGGTCGCATCTCCGTGGAGCGTCGGTAATCGCCAGATCACGTACAAGGGCACGAAATAGGATCCGAACCACAAGAATCTCAGCGCACCGCCCCAGTTTGTCAGGGCATCGAGCAGACCAACTGCGAAAAACGAAAGTACCGGCGCCAGATAACCTATCAGGAACCATCCCCGGGTGGAACGGCCCCTCTTCCCGGCGACAAGCATCGCCGCCACGCCCACCGCAAATCCGGGGAGGGCGATCAACATCAGGCCTATCGCCAGGTCCGGCATCGTCGCCCTATCTGCCCATAGCTAAAGCACCGCCCCATTGTCGCATAGACCACCGCCGGTTGACCCGCGCTGGCTGCGGCGGCGATCTTCAGTTTCCTGGGCGATTGGCACGACTCGTCGCGACCGGTCCGGTCCTTGAATCGCGAGGA
Source organism: uncultured Chloroflexota bacterium (assembly GCA_964474495.1). Taxonomy (GTDB): domain Bacteria; phylum Chloroflexota; class UBA11872; order UBA11872; family VXNJ01; genus JASLPR01. Next base: position 2,986 of record CAYYTN010000256.1, on the reverse strand, counting down.
CCACACTGTCCCGGTTCCGATGCTCCTATCGTTTGTCGAGCGGGTTGGTGGAGACGCGGCGGGCAGCGGAAGAGTTCGCGAGCGACGGAGATATCGATGCTCCTATCATTTTTCAAGCGGGTTGTTGGACATGTGGGAGGGAGCGGCAGAGTTCGCCAGCGACGTAGCGCTTGAGCGAACGAATGATCTTGCGTCTGGAGCGGCCCTCGCCGGACCAGCGGGCAACGCATACCCTGGTGCCGGGTTCGACGACAGTGCAAACCGCGCCGGTGCACACTATTCCGAGATTGTGGTGGCTCTTCGAGGCTCCCCAGGCCGGAGCAGGTGCATACTGCCTTCGCTCCCCTGCGGGAAAAGCGGCAAGCGAGCTCAAGGTGCGTACTCGGAAAGCTGTCTTGGCTGACGACTGGCTGCGTACCACCCCAAACTATCTACTTGGAAGGTGACATTACGCCATTCGCGCCTATGAACCGGCCGGCCCGGTAGGTCGGATGATATTAGAGGCACGGGCCCTAGGCTTCGGCTTGGAGAGGTCGAAGCGTGCAGCGCGCCCGCTCACGCCGACTGCGCGCCGGCCCAGCCGTGCGGAAGCCCACGCTGAGGGGCGCGCCGAACGTCGCGGGCCGAAGTAGGTGCTCTGGTAACGTGGGTCTCCGGCGCTCCGCCGCGCTAACGAAAAGGGGAGGGGAGCATGGTGAAGACGAGGCAGGAGACCCATCAGCACATGGAGAGCGACGAAATCCGGGCCATGTCCGCGTCTGATGGACAAACCACTACCTGCGTGTACCGGAACGAGAGGTCGATGTTTGGGGTTGAAAACATCCATGAAATGGGTGTGCACAAGGTGCGGGACTAAGCAAGACAACGAGCCATCAGTCGACTAGGTGAGCCGTGTTCCGCTGGGTAGCTAGCCCGCATCCAGCAGCCCCGCCGGGACGCACTCAGGGTGGTATCTCAAGACCCGGCCGTCCGGCATTTCGACGCGTACGCGGCTTTCGCGGGCAGAATTGTGCCTCGAATTTCGGGACGCATCAGCCGACTAAGCGTCCCGTCGCTGGACTTCGTGGCACGCTCGCATGGCCATTCTTGCTACTCCAAATCCCAGCTAATTTTTGGACCCATCGTGATTCACCCTCCGACCACCTACCCGTGGGTGCAATCGTGCCCCGAGCTTCGGTTGATTGTAGTCTCGGCCTGTGGTCGGCCTCGGCGGTGGCGAACGAAGTGCAGGATCACTCCAGCCGGAAGGCAACGACAAATTGCCCGGCAGATCAATGGTCAAAGTGAGAGAGGGGAGGGGTGTTCGACAAGTCTGGGCTGCCCGTTGAGACGCCGCTCCGCCTTTTGAGCATTCCCGCTCTCACGTTTATCCTACCCCTGACGTCGGATGAGATTGCTCCCTACCGGCCGGGTGCTCCTGTCCCGACCCTAGGCTCACCACCGGCGCGGCCGGCCGGGCATCGGCATACGGGGCATTG
>CAYYTN010000256.1:0-1498 GCA_964474495.1 uncultured Chloroflexota bacterium | reverse complement strand
CACTCTGTATCAGCCCTATGAAACGCATCAGGCGCAGCGAGCCCAACGGGTGCAGCTAGGCGGGCTTTACGAGGTGGTTGACGAGGCCTGCGCCCCGGTGACGCTTTGTTGGAGGTCGCACTCGACGAAGCCAAGAGAATTGCCATCCAAAGCGAAGGGTCCTCGATGTTCTCCGGCCTGATGGTGTCGGAAGGTGGAGCGGGAAAGCGCGAGGGCGTGCCCTGAGCATCGGGGAAGCAGTAATGACGAAGTCCAGGTGCCGGGATTCTTTGCGATGACCGACGGGGTCCCGACAGCGATGGGCTTTCTGATGCCGCACCTTCTGTACGGGCTGCTCTTCGGGCTTATCCATGAAGCGATACTCGCCTAGTCAGATTTCGTCCCGCCTAGGCCGGATCTCGAGAGTCCAGCGAAACTTGGAATGTTGACGAACCGTCCGACACCCGCCAGAAGTCACCGCACGGGAAGCGCCCAGATATTCATCAACAACAGCGGGACTCATCAATAGCTATCTGATAGAAGGCGAAGGGGGCTCGACATCTTTGGGATGAGCAGTGACCGCAAAACGTAGCAACGCATGTAGCAACTCCGGCGATATTTAGCATCCATCAGTACACCTGAATGGAATCCAAAGGGGTGCTCGCCCCTGTGCACGGACGCTGGCGGACCCCGCTGGACGCCTCGGTGCATAGTCCCACCTTCGGCACCAGATCCGGAATCCTACCCGTGGAGCCGGCCGTACTCTGCCGGTACGACCCGGCCTGATCGATAGTGGCGTCAACCCGGCTCGGCAAGACGACGAATGTCCTGGCTAGTCAGGCGATAGATAGTCCACTCATCCATGGCCACGGCGCCCAGGGATTCGTAAAACCGAATCGCCGGCTCGTTCCAGTCGAGCACGGACCACTCGAGCCGGCCGCAACGACGCGCATGCGCCTCGCGAGCCACACGCTCAAGCAGCGCCCTGCCAATGCCCCGTCCGCGGTGTGCGGGCTTGACGAACAAGTCTTCCAGGTAGATGCCGGGCTGCGCGAGAAACGTCGAAAAGGTCTGGTAGAAAAGCGCGAATCCCACGGTGGTGCCGTCGACATCGGCGAGGAATGCTTCGGCGACCGCGTCGTCGCCAAAGAGGCCTTCGGAGAGGAGCTCCTCGGTGGCAACCACCTCGTCCGCGAGATTCTCGTACACCGCGAGCTCGCGGATGAGGGCCAGGATTTGCGGGATGTCCTCCCGGCCGGCCGCGCGGATCGTGGCCGGTGACGCGCCCCCGTCTTCATCTCGCATCGGATCGCTCCCTGGTCACGGGTAATTCCGCCAATACTACGCGGCGGCCGATGCGCCGACGCCAAAACGTGGCAGGCGGTTGCCTGGCCAACAATCAACGGCCCAACAACCCTCGCCCCGATCGATAGCGGCGTCGGTCCGGTCCCGCCGCCGACTCGCGACCGGACCCCGAAACGCCCTCAAGGCGCCCTGGGGAAGGTCCCTGGCGCCGGTC
>CAYYTN010000255.1:3531-4204 GCA_964474495.1 uncultured Chloroflexota bacterium | reverse complement strand
GAGGTCAACGCCGTCGAGCAGCGCGGCCGGATCGATGACATGGACCAGGGCGACCTGGGCATCTGGGACGACTGCCATATCGAGCCGCTGGCGCGATTCGTGAAGTTCTGCCGCGAGCAGGGCGCGGCGATGGCGATCCAGATCGGTCACGCCGGTCGCAAGGCCTACGGCGGGGAGAAGGGTCGCGGCACGGTGCCTGCCGTCGCGCCGTCGGCGATCCCCTTCGACGAGGGCTGGGAAACCCCGCACGCCTTAACCCTGGACGAGCTTCCCGGCGTGATCCAGTCGTTCCGCGACGGGGCCCGTCGTGCCGTGCAGGCGGGATTCCAGGCGATCGAAATCCACGGCGCCCACGGCTACCTGCTGAGTTCGTTCCTGTCGCCGCTGGCCAACCACCGCACCGACGCCTACGGCGGCGACATCAACGCCCGGGCGCGGCTGGCCTGCGAGGTGACCGAGGCGGTGCGGGGCGACCTGCCCGACGAGGTGCCGATCATCGTCCGTGTTTCGGCCACCGACTGGAAGGAAGGCGGCAACACGGTTGACGATCTGATCGCCGCCTCGAAGTTGCTCAAGGGGGCCGGCGCGGACATGATCCACGTCAGTTCCGGAGGCAATCACCCGAATCCCCCGCCCACCCACCCGGGCTACATGGTCGGGTTCTCGGAGGCCA
>CAYYTN010000255.1:2026-3521 GCA_964474495.1 uncultured Chloroflexota bacterium | reverse complement strand
GTCGGCCTAATCCGCCATCCGGAGCTTGCCGAAGAAGTGATCCGCAACGAGCGCGCCGACCTGGTGGCGATTGGCCGGGAGATGATGCGCACCCCGGCCTGGCCCTACATGGCGGCGGCCCGCCTGGGGGTTGACCTGGAGTGGCCGGAGCCTTACGAGACGGCGAAACTCTAGGGATTTCCCGGCTCACAACTCGCCGGCGGCGTGTGAGGATGGGCGTGCCGAAAGTAACTTTGCGGAAAGTGTCGGCAGGTTTATGTACATTCCGCTCCGACGGACTTACATTTGTCCGGCGAGAATGCCATCCCGGGGGGGTGCCGGCTTGCAGGATTGGGAAATATCGGCCGCCAACTTCTACTTCGCCGTGCCGGTCGCCGACCTCCCGCTGGGGACCGCCGCCGTGGTGGATTTCTACATCCGCAGCCGCGACGGCCACTCCGTCTACCTGCCCGCCGGCCAGGATATCAACGACTCGATCCGGCTGGCGCTTGACCGCTCCGGAATTGGGTCGCTGTACGTCCAGTCGAGCGACGCCGGGCCGTATGCCCGCGGGGCGTTTGAGGCCGCCCGCCTCCTGCTGGATTCGGCGGGTTCGCCGGCTTCCGAACGCGCCCAGGCGCTCCGCACGTCCGCCGGCGCGGCCGCGCTGCACCTGGTCCACAACCCCAGCGCTCAGTCCTTCCAGATGGCCCGGGAAATCACCGAATTAACCGTCGCCGAGGCGCTTGAATCCCCCGAATCGCTCACGGCGCTGGTCAAGATGACCTACGTCGACCAGGATCTTCACTCCCACCTGGTCAATTCATCCATCTACTCGATCGCGCTGTCCGGTCCGCTGGGCATCAGCGCCCCCGATCGCCTGGTCACCATCGGCCTGGCGGGGCTGCTCTACGACCTCGGCATGGCCCGCATCAGCCGCCGCTCGAGCACCGGCGATCCCGACCTCGACCCGGTGGTCCGGCAGCACGTCTTCATCGGCCTCGACCTCATTCAGTCCGTCCCCGACATCTCCCGCGAAGTCCGCGACGCCGCCGTCAGCCATCACGAACGCTGGGACGGCGGCGGCTACCCGGCCGGCCTGCAGAGCAGTCGCATCCCGCTGACCGGTCGAATCTGCGCCGTGGTCGATACCTTCGACGCCCTGACCACCACGATCCCCGGGGGGACGTCGTTGGGCGCCTTCCAGGCCCTGCGGGTCATGGGCAGGCAGATGCCCGGTCGCTTCGACCCGGCCATCGTGCGCGCGTTGATCGTGGGGCTCAGCGCCTAGCCCCAGACTCGCCCGCCGTTCCGCCTCCGTAACCCCGCCTTTGCCCCCTTACTGCAAACCGCTACACTGAGTGCGCTCGGCGCGAATCAGGCGCCACCGGAAAGCGGGTAGCGAGATGGCGGACATCAAACTCGGCCTCATCGGCTGCGGCGGCATCGTCGGCATGCTCCACCTGCCCGTCTACATGGGCCAGCCGGAAGTCGAAATAGTCGGCCTCGCCGCTCC
>CAYYTN010000255.1:0-2016 GCA_964474495.1 uncultured Chloroflexota bacterium | reverse complement strand
CAACGCCGACGCTATCAAGGCCGCCAAGGAGCCGCACGACTCCCTGGCCGACGTCCCCGAGTACGCCGACCATCGCGACCTGCTGGATAAGTCCGGCGCCAACGCCGTCCTGATCTCCTCGCCGCACGCCTTCCACAGCGCGCAGATAGTCGACGCCCTCGACGCCGGCTGCAACGTCCAGACCGAAAAGCCCGCTGGCGCCAGTCCCACCGATGTCGGGGCCGCCATCGCCAAGCGCGACTCCACCGGCAAGATCGTCCTGGTTTCTTACAACCGCCGCTTCATCCCGGTTTACCAGGGGATCGTGAAGGCCCTGCGCGACGGCAAGATCGGCAACGTCCACGGCGTGTCGCTGACCCACACCGAGAACTGGTTCGAGCGCAACCGCACCACCTGGCGCACCGTGGCGAAGATGGCCGGCGGCGGCTTCATCATGGACACCGGCGCGCACACCCTGGACTTCATCCATCACGCTATCGGCAAGGACACCAGCAAACTCTCCGCCCGCATCGATCGGATGGGGAGCGAAGTCGATGTCACCGCCGGGGTCAGCTTCCAGTTCCGCGACGGCCCGATCGGCTCGGTGTTCACCACCGGGCTCGGCCCGGCGGTCGCCGGCTACCTGTGGGAGGACATCAGTTTCTTCGGCGACAGGGGCGCGATCATGCTGCGCTCGGTCGGGCCGGAGGCCTTCATGAAGCCGACCGTCTTCTGGAACGATTTCGAGTCCGGCGACACCACCGTCGAGGCGAACCCCGATGGCATCACCGACGACTACTTCCCCGGCCCCGGGACCAACTTCGTCAATGCCGTCATGGGCCGCCCGACGGCCGAGTACGCCACCCTCGAAGACGCCCTCCGCGTGCACAAGTTCGTCGATGCTGTCTACCGCTCGGCGGATGGTGGTGGGAGCGAGGTATCGGTCTAGCGGTGGCACAAAATCGGGCCCACCGGCCGATCGGTTGTTGAGGGAATGAGCGACGAGTCAGTCAACGATCTGGAAGATCGCTTCCACCGGGGGATGGCCAACGTTTACCGGCAGGCGAAGGACGAGTGCGATTACAGCGCCACGCGTTTTCTGCAGATGCTTGCCGAGCAGGGAGGTCTGGGGACGGCCAGGATATTGCTGGGCGACTCAGAGACTTCGGACGGTTTCACCGCACTGTGGAGATGTGACTGCCTGCACCTGACCGTCGAGAACCTTGTGCTCCGGTCTGAGTTTCACGGATTGTTCACGCCAGCCGAGCGCGAGACTGCTCTGAATCGTTTGAAGTTGTGTGGCTTCGATCCCGCCGGGACGCCATGAGACGGGTGCTTTTGTTGGTCGTCGCGCTGGTTGTGCTGACTGGCTGCGGCGCTCCCAGTGTGGTCGTGGAGCCAACCCCGCCACCGTCGCCGACTCCCACCCACACGCCGCTTCCAGCCCCCAGTCCAACCCCCACGCCGTTGAGCGAGCAGGCGGCGGCCTGCGTGCAGGACGGCGGAACCTGGATAGGTCCCGAGCAGCTCAGGGCAGACATCGCCGCCGCGCAGGCTTTGCGCCAGTACGATACGCCGACACCCGGTCCGACTCCTGCGAACGAAACGACCGAGGAACGGCGGGCCCGCCTTGTACATATGGAAGAGGATATTCAAGAAGCTGAGTACAACTACTACCGTGCGAGACTCGTGGCCGACGCGACCCGGCGCTACGCCTCGAACATTGACGGCCTCTGCGAGTAGGTCCGCGAATCCGCCAACCCGGCTTCACCCTCCCGCAGACAGATTCCGTTTCAGAAACTCCAACGCCCGCCGCAATGAGATTGCCTCTGCGGAGGGAGAGGGGCTTTCGTAGTCCTCGCGAGTAACCCCGCGGACGTAGCCGTGGGGGCCGTTGGGGATGGTGATGAGTTGGTGTTCGATGTCGGCGGCGGTCAGGGCGGCGGCCATGGAGACGGATAGCTCATAGGGCACGTCGGTGTCGGCGTCGCCGTGCAGGAGGAGGGTAGGCGGGAAGTCGCCGGTGACGTTGCGCTC
>CAYYTN010000254.1:0-4209 GCA_964474495.1 uncultured Chloroflexota bacterium | reverse complement strand
CCGATTATCCGATTCGGCTCTTAGCCGACATCAACCTGCTTCCCGGTCCGACCCGACTCGTACGCCGCCATCACCACCTTGATATTCGTGTAGCCGTCTTCGAAGCTCACCGGCGGCGGCTCGCCCGCCTCGATGGCGTCGGCGTAGGCCGCGAACAGGTTGTCGAAGCCCCACGAGAAGCCGCCGGGCGTCTCCACGGCTTCATACTCGCCGTCGCGGAACAGCCGCAGGTGCGGCGCCTCGCGACTGAACACCAGCGAGCCTTCCGTGCCGTGGATCTCATCCACCGGCGTCGCCGCCCCGGTGCTCCAGCCGGTCTCGATGGCCGAGAACCGCCCGTTCGCGTGAGTCAACGACATCAGCACCGTGTCCTCCACGTCGATGTCGTGCACGAAGGTGTCCATCTTTGTGAACACGCTGGCGACCGGTGACCCGATGTACGCCGCCGCCAGGTAGAGGTAGTGGTAGGAGTTGTCGATCAGCGCGCCGCCGCCGGCCATGCCCGCCTTCGCCCGCCAGCCCGAGTCGTAGGTGGCGGTACCGGCGTAGTGCCGGGGCATGAACGCACCCTGGCGGAAGAAGAACGGCTCGCCGATCGCGCCGTCGGCGATCAGCGCCAACGCCTTCATCGCCGACTCGCGGTACAGGTAGTTATGGGCGATGCAGGCCGTGGCGTCGTTCTCGCGAATCGCCGCCATGATCTGATCGGCCTCGTCCATGCTGGTCGCCATCGGCTTTTCCATCAGGATCTTCTTGCCCGACTTCGCCGCGGCCACCGCCGACTCCAGGTGCAGGAAATGCGGCAGCGCCATGTCGACCAGTTCCACCTCGTCCAGCGCCAGCAGCTCGTTCCAGTCCGCCAGCCGCTTGTCCTTGGGCACATCCAGCATGTCGCCCACCGTATCCAGCCGCGCCGGCGTCGCATCCGCGATCGCCACCACGTTGAACCGGTCCTTCAGATCGTTGAAGGCCAGCGCATGGCCGTCCTCCACGATCCGTCCGCAGCCCACGATTCCGACGTTAATCATCTACTCGTTCCTTTTCCGAATCCCTGGATGCGCTCTAGTGGTTCTCGCCGCCGATATCGAACCCCATCACCTCTTTCAGGTACTTGGTGTTCTCCGCCAGGCTCTCGCGCGGCGTCGTCTGGGTGCGGTCCAGCTCAATCGTCAGCCAGCCGTCGTAGTCGGCCTTGCGCAGCTCGTCCACGAAGCCCGGCGTATCCACGATCCCGCGGCCCAGCTCGCTGAAGAACGCCAGCGATGGCGCGTTGTCCTGGCCGATTGGTTTCACCGCGTCCTCGGTGTCCAGCTCCGGCGAATAGTCCTTGATGTGCACGTAAGTGATGATGTCCTTGTAGGTCTGCACCACCTCCAGCGGGTCCGCGTCGGCCTTGGCCATGTGCGCCGGGTCCAGCACCATCTTCACGATGCTCGTGTCCACCGCGTCGAACGTGCGAGTGATGTCCTCGCGGGTCTGCACCGGGGTCCCCCAGTGGGGGTGGATGCCGGCCACCATGCCCATGTCCAGGCAGGCCTTGCCGATTTCCTCCGCCACCCGCGCCATCGTCTTGATCTCCTCATCCGACGGCCGCGGTTCCGGCCGGCCCCGCCCCGGCCCTAGCACCAGCCGGTCCGCGCCGGCCAGTTTCAGGAACCGTGCGATCCGCAGGTTGGTCTCAATTACTTCCTTCTCTTCACCGGCCACGTGCATGTTGCCGCCGCCGTACAGGGCCGTCAGTTGCAGGCCCTTGCTCTTGATCTTCTCGATCAGCTCATCCTCGCGCCCGACGAAGTCGTCGATCACAAAGGCAAACGTCTCCGTGCCTTTGTAGCCGAACTCGCTAATGTCGTTCAGCGCTCCGTCCAGGTCGCGTCCCCACGTGATCTGGTGACACGCCAGTTTGAATGTCGCCATCGGTACTTCTCCTGTGGTTCTGGTTGGGCCTAGGCCCAGTACGCTTCGCCCGCCGGCTCGGTCACCAGCGCTTGCTTCAAGACTTCAATCCCCTTCTCCAGGCCTTCATTGGCCGAGAGCAGGCTGTCCTCGTGCTCGATGCTCAGCGCGCCGTCGTAGCCGATCAGCCGCAGTTCGCTCACGATTTCCTTCCAGGCGTCGATCCCGTGCCCGTAGCCGATCGAGCGGAACAGCCACGAGCGGTTGATCTCGTCCGTGTACGGCCGGGTGTCCAGCGCGCCGGTGCGGCGGGTGTTCTGCTCGTCGATCTTGGTGTCCTTGGCGTGGAAGTGGTGCATCGCCCCCGCCAGCCCGATCGTGCGCATCGACGTCTGCACGTCCATCCCCTGCCACCACAGGTGGCTGGGGTCGTAGTTCGCGCCGATTTCCGGCCCCACCGCGTCCCGCAGCCGCAGCAGCGAATCGGTGTTGTAGACGCAGAATCCCGGGTGCATCTCCAGCGCGATCTTGGTCACCCCGTGGTCGCGGGCAAACGCCGCCGCCTCTTTCCAGAACGGCACCAGCACCTCGTCCCACTGGTACTCCAGGATCTCCGGGTAGTCCGGCGGCCAGGCGCAGGTGACCCAGTTCGGGTACTTGCCCCCCGGGCTGTCGCCGGGGCAACCCGAGAACGTGATCACCGTGTCGATCCCCAATTGCTCCGCCAGCAGCACCGCGTTCTCCTGGTCCTTCGCGTGCGCCGCCGCGAACTCCTTGTCCGGGTGAATCGGGTTGCCGTGCATGCTCAGCGCCGACAGTTCCAGCTCGTTCTTCGCCAGCACTTCCTTCAGCTGATCGATCTTCTCCGGATTCGCCAGCAGATCCGCGCTGTCGCAGTGCGCGTTCCCCGGGTAGCCCCCGCAGCCCAGTTCAATCGCCTCCACCCCCAGCCCGTTCAGGTAGGCCGCCACCTGCTCCAGCGGCTGCCCGCTCATCAGAACCGCGAAAACACCAATCTTCATCGCGTCGCCTCCTGCTCAATCCGAGCGCTGCTAGTACGAAATCTCCACCCGCGCCCCACCGTTGGCGTCCGATTCCGCAATCGCCGCCAGGATCGTGTCACATTTGTAGCCGTCCTCGAAGGTCGCCCCCATCGGCGCTACGTCCTTGTCGTTCACGATGCAATCCAGGAAATGGTGCAACTCGTGCACGAAGGTGTGCTCCCAGCCGATGATGTGTCCGTGCGGCCACCAGTTCTCCCAGTAGGGGTGAAAGGCCTCGGTCACCAGGACCTTGCGGAACCCGTTCGCCTCCGCCGGTTCGGTGTCGGCGATGTAAACCTCAAGCTCGTTGAACTGCTCCATGTTGTAGCTGATCGAACCCAGCGAGCCGTTGATCTCAAAGCGATTGCCGTTCTTGCGGCCGTTGCCAAAGCGCGTCGCCTCCACCGAGCCGATCGCGCCGTTCTCAAATTCCAGCAGCGCCATGTAGGCATCATCCACCGTCACCGGCCCCATCACGTTCGGGTCTTCGGCGGTCGGGCGCTCTTTGATGAAGGTCTTCAGCCGGCCGTTCACCGCCGTGATCTCGCCCACGATGAAGCGGGCCAGGTCCAGCGTATGCGAGCCCAGGTCGCCCAGCACCCCGCTGCCCGAAACGTCCTTGTCCAGCCGCCAGATCAACGGGAAGTTCGGATCGATGATCCATTCCTGGGCATAGCGCGCCCTGAAGTGGAACACCTCACCGATCACCCCGTCCTTCACCAGCTTGCGGGCCTGGATGATCGCCGGCACGAAGCGGTAGTTAAACGCCGCCATGTGCTTCAGTCCCGCCGCCTCCGCCGCGTCCCACATCTGCTTCGACTCCCCCGGATTACGCCCCAGCGGCTTCTCACAGATCACGTGCTTTCCGGCCGCCAGCGCCGCCAGCGTCGGCTCCAGGTGCATGTTGTTCGGCCCCCCGTTGTCCAGTACCTGGATGTCGTCATCGGCGATCAGGTCGCGCCAGTCGGTCGTGTGCCGCTCCCAGCCAAAGCGCTTCGCCGCCGCCGCCACCGCCTCCTCGTTCCGTCCCGCCATGCTCTTCAGCACCGGGATCGCCGGCGGCGGGTACATCATGCTCGGGATCGTCTTGTAGCCGTTCGAATGGGCCTTGCCCATGAAGGCATAGCCGATCATCCCGATCCCAATCTCCGGCGCGTCTCCATCCCCCAGCACGTCCCCCATCGTCGTGAAACCCACGTCCTTCGCCATGCCGTCGCCTCCCGACTTCTACTCTGCGGTAGCTCTCTTTATTAAGGACGCTCAAAGTAGC
>CAYYTN010000253.1:2314-4218 GCA_964474495.1 uncultured Chloroflexota bacterium | reverse complement strand
AACGTCACCGGGTAGCCGTCCCCCAACCACCGGGTCTTCCACCATCGACCTGACCGATCTCACCGCCACCATCCACGCCAACCACGCCCACGTCCAGGACCGCCTGGCCGCCGCCGCCGCGCGGGCCGGCCGCGACCCAGCCGGCGTCACCACCGTCGCCATCACCAAGACCTTCGACCTGCCCGTCATCGAAGCCGCCCACGAAGCCGGCCTCCGCGACCTGGGCGAAAACCGCGTCCAGGAGGCCCTTCCGAAGATCGAGGCCGCCGCCGCGGACATCCGCTGGCACCTCGTCGGCCACCTGCAGCGCAACAAGGCCCGCGCCGCCCCCCTCTTCCACCTCGTTCAGACCGTCGACAGCCTCCGTCTCGCCCGCGCCCTCGATCGCCACACCGACCCCGGCCAGCCAATCCTCATCCAGGTAAACCTCACCGCCAATCCCGGCCAGCACGGCGTCGCCGAGCCCGAACTGACCGACCTCTGCGCCGCCATCGCCGCCGAGACTTCCCTGCGCCTCAACGGGTTAATGACCATCGCCCCCTTCGTCGACGAAGAGGCCGTCCTGCGCCCCGTGTTTGGCCGCCTGCGCGAACTGCGCGAGAATCTGATATCCGACATTCCCGGGCAGCCCTGGACCCATCTATCCATGGGCATGACCGCCGATTTCGAGTACGCCGTCGAAGAGGGCGCCACCCTCATCCGGGTAGGCCGCGCAATCTTCGGCGAACGCAGCTAAAGTAACCCTTCACCATCCCGCCGGTCGGGTTCCAATCGCAGAAAGGGCCGAGCCCAATTGCCTCAAATCGCCGAGTTTGTCGATACCGTCGTCTGGATTCTTACGATCCTGCTTTTCGCCCGCGCCATCCTCTCGTGGTTCATCCAGGACCCCTACAACCCGATCATGCGCACCCTCTACGACCTCACCGAGCCGATCCTCGCCCCCATCCGCCGGCGCATGCCCCCCATGGGCGGCTTCGATCTATCGCTGATCGTCGCCTTCATCGGCCTGCGTATCATCGGCCAGCTCGTCGTCTCGCTGCTGCAAGGCTACGCCTAGTCTCGTGTCGCCCGCCCTGCGCACCCGCGGCGACCGCGTCCTCGTCGACGTCACCGTCTCCCCCGGCGCCAAACGCGACGCCCTCCTCGGCGAGCACGACGCCACCGTCAAGCTCTCGCTGAAGTCTCCGGCTCGCGAAGGCCGCGCCAACGACGCCGGGATTCGTTTCCTCGCCGGCGCCCTCCACCTGCCGCGCCGCGACATCCAGATCCTCCGCGGCGCTTCATCGCGGCGCAAGACTCTCGCCCTCACCGGCGCCGACCTCGCCGACGTCCGCCGCCGGCTCCTCGGGGCACCCGTCGCGTGAGCGCCTTCCGCACCCCCCGCGGCACCCAGGACCTCCTCCCCGACGCCCGCCCCGGCTGGGACCACGTAGTCTCCGCCTACGAACGCCGCTGCCACCTCTTCGGCTACGACCGTATCGAGACCCCGACCTTCGAAAGCACCGCCCTCTTCGCCCGCGCCGTCGGCGTCGACACCGACATCGTCTCGAAGGAGATGTACTCCTTCGACGATCGCGGCGGCGACAGCCTCACCCTGCGACCCGAAGGCACCGCCTCCGTCGTCCGCGCCTACAACCAGCACGGCATGAAGAACTGGTCGCAGCCGGTCCGCCTCTACTACGTCACGCCCATCTATCGCTACGACCGCCCCCAGGCCGGGCGGCTCCGCCAGCACCACCAGCTCGGCGCCGAAGTCCTCGGCGAGGCCGATGGCCACGTCGACGCCGAAGTCATCGCTCTCATCTGGAGCGTCCTCAACGACCTGGGGCTCCCCGACCTCGAATTGAACCTCAACAGCATCGGCGACCCCGCCGACCGCACCGCCTACCGCGAGGCGCTCCTGG
>CAYYTN010000253.1:0-2304 GCA_964474495.1 uncultured Chloroflexota bacterium | reverse complement strand
GGCCCCTCGCCGACAAACTCTGCCGCGACTGCCGCACCCGCCTCGAGACCAACCCTCTGCGGCTGCTCGACTGCAAAGAAGACGGCTGCCAGCCGCACAAGGCCGCCGCCCCCCATTCCATCGACTTCCTCGGGGCCGACGCCGCCGCGCATTTCCAGCAGGTCCGCGCCGGGCTCGAAGCCCTGGGCATCCCCTTCACCGTCAACCACCTGCTGGTCCGCGGGCTCGACTACTACACCCGTACCGTCTTCGAGATCTGGCCGGCCACCGTCGGCGGCCAGACCACCATCGCCGGCGGCGGCCGCGACGACCTGCTGTCCGAGTTCATCGGCGGCGATCCCCTCCCCGGCGTCGGCTTTGGCTGCGGCATCGAGCGCGTCCTGCTGAACCTCGAAGCCGCCGGCCTGCTGCCCCCGCCCCCCTCCGGCCCCACCGTCTACATCGCTCCCCTGTCCGAAGCGGCCCAGGCCGCCGCCACCGGGCTCGCCGGTCGCCTGCGCGCCGCCGGCATCGCGGTCCTCAGCGGCTATCGCGGCGCCAGCCCCCGCTCACACCTGCGTCGCGCCAACGCCGCCGGCGTCCGCTACGCGGCCATCCTCGGTGACCGCGAACTCGAATCCGGCCGCGTCGCCCTGCGCGACATGCTCTCCGGCCTCCAGGACGACGTCGCCCTGGATGACCTCATCGCCGAGATCGAAACCCGCTCCGCCTAGCCCTCCGCCTGGCCGCCGCACTGCTACTATTTGGGGTCCCCGTATTGGGGGCACTCGTGGACCACACCGACCACCCGGAACTTCCCCATGCTCGCCATAATCGACTACGGCGCCGGCAACATGCGCAGCGTCGAGCGCGCCGTCCGCCACGTCGGCGCCGACTACCAGATCACCATCGACCCGGCCGTCATCGCCGCCGCCGACGGCGTCGTCCTCCCCGGCGTCGGCGCCGCCCGCGACACCATGACCGGCCTCTCCAGTAGAGACCTTGAGCAGCCGGTCCGCGCCGCCATCGCCTCCGGCCGGCCCTTCCTCGGCATCTGCATGGGCCTGCAAGCGCTTTTCACCGGTAGCGAAGAAGACGGCGGTACCGACTGCCTCGATCTCTATCCGGGCGCCATCCGCCGCTTCCCCGACGGGCTCCACATCCCGCACATGGGCTGGAACCAGGTCACTCCCCGCCGCGACGCGCCGATCCTCGAGGGCATCGCCCCGGGCACCAACTTCTACTTCGTCCACTCCTACTACGCCGGTCCACCCGACGCCGATTTCTGCGGCGCCACTACCGAATACGGGGTCCCCTTCCTCAGCGTGCTGCACGACGGCAACGTCTTTGGCACCCAGTTCCACCCCGAAAAGAGCGGCCGCCCGGGGCTGCGCATCTACGCCAATTTCGCCCGTCTCTGTGGCGAAGCCGTCGACCCGGACGCTCTCTAGAATGGAGATCTTCCCCGCCGTCGACATCCAGAACGGCCAGGCCGTCCGCCTGCGCCAGGGCGACTTCGACCGCGTCACCGTCTTCGACGACTCGCCCGCGGCGGCCGCCCGTCGCTGGGCCGAAGCCGGCGCGCCGTGGGTCCACATGGTCGATCTCGATGGCGCCCGCACCGGCAAAGCCGTTAACGCCGGCCTCATCCGCGAAGCCGCCGCGCAGATCGACATCCCGATCCAGCTCGGCGGCGGCGTCCGCGATCTCGACGCCGTCGTCGCCGCCCTCGATCTCGGCGTCCAGCGCGTCGTCATCGGCACGGCCGCCCTGCGCGACCCCGAGTTTTTCAAAACGGCCTGCCGCGAGTTCCCGGGACGCGTCGTCGCCGGCATCGACGCCCGCAACGGCCTGGTCGCCACCCACGGCTGGGCCGAGACCTCCGGCATCGCCGCCACCGCCGCCGCTGCCGACCTCTCCCTTCCCGGAATCGCCGCCATCGTCTTCACCGACATCGCCCGCGACGGCATGATGCAGGGCCCGAACCTCGACTCGCTCCAGGAGGTCATGGCGGCCGCCACCGTCCCCGTCATCGCCAGCGGCGGCATATCCACCCTGGACGACCTCCGCGCCGTCGCCGCCCTGGGCGTCTCCGGCGCCATCATCGGCCGCGCTCTATACGACGGCTCCATCGACCTGGCCGACGCCCTCGCCCTGGCCGCCGGCAGGAGGACCTGATGCTCACCCGCCGCATAATCCCCTGCCTCGACGTCAAGAACGGACGCAACGTCCGCGGCGTGCGCTTTTCCGCCGACCGCGACGCCGGCGATCCGGTTGAACTCGCCGCCTACTACAACCAGTCCGGCGCCGACGAACTGGTCTTCT
>CAYYTN010000252.1:1048-4221 GCA_964474495.1 uncultured Chloroflexota bacterium | reverse complement strand
GGCGGCGCTGGGGGACGAGGCCGGGGCCGGGGAGGTGACGGCGGTGCTGGCGGCGCTGCGGGCGTACGGGGTGCGCACGGTGGTGCTGGACCGGTCGCGGATGTCGGCCGGGGCCACGGCGGGCTGGATCGCGGCGGCGGACGGGCGGGCGCCGCTGCGGGCGGATCGGTTCGTGGTGCTGGCGCTGGATGGTGTGGCGCCGCCGGCCGAGCGCTCGGGATGGGAGCGGGTGGAGGTGGATTTCTACGCGACCGGGGTTGCGGCGGGGGCTGAGCTGGCGGCGCCGGCGTTCGTGCGTAATCGCGGGGCGGAGCCCTGGCTACCGCCAGACGGAAGCTGGGCGCGCGCGACGACGATGACCTGGACGGACGCGAACGGCGCGGCGCAAACGCGGCCGGGCGAGATGTTTAGGGTGCCGCCGGTGGTGCCGGGCGGGTCCGGGATGAAGATCGACGGGCTGGTGCGGGCGGTGGCGCCGGCGGAACCGGGGGCGTACACGCTTTCGCTGAGCGTCGATGGCCAGGTGCTGGCGGAGCGGCCGATTACGGTGTATTCCCCGGCCGGGCCGGCGTCCGGAACTGGCGACGCGGTGGAAATCGTAGTTCTGCATGTGTCGCGGTCGTCGCGAGTGGATTGGCCGGCGGTGCTGCGGGTGGCGGCGCTAAACGCCGGCGATGCCGCCTGGGACGGCTCGTACCGGGTGGGCTATCGGTGGCTGCGCCCGGGCGAGGAGGGGGCGTCGGCGGCAGTGGAAGGCCGGCTGTTCTTCGCGGGTTCGCTGCGGCCGGGATCGGCGGAGATCGTGGGCGGGGTGATCGAAACACCGGTCGAATCGGGCTCCTACTTGCTGGAGTACGGGGTGGTGCACGAGGGGGTGGAGTGGCTGACGACGGCGTCGGCGGCGGTGACGGTGGGGGGCTGATCCCGGCAACGGAATGCTAGACGTCGACCGCGCCCGGGACGTCAATGTCGCCGGCGCGGGCGATCAGTATCTCAATGGTGGTGCCCTGTACGAAAAGGGTGAAAAGGACGACGCCGAAGGTGATCTCCTGCAGCAGGGCGCGGTCGGGGAAGTCCAGCGGCAGCGAGAGGGCCATGGCGACGGCGACGGCGCCGCGCAGGCCGGACCACCAGAGCACATTGAGCCAGGAGGTGGGCAGGTGCGGGGCGATGCCGCCGAAGAAGGCCAGGCGCGAGGCGCCGTTGAGCAGCAGGTAGACAACCAGCGCCCGCCCGATCAGGACGGCGAGGATGGCCCAGAGGATCGGGCCGATGGCGTCGCGGAGGCTGTCCAGGGTGATGGCCAGGCCGACGAGCAGAAAGACGACGGCGGTGAGTACGAAGGCCAGGAACTCCCAGACGGTGTCGATGGCCTGGCGGGTGGTTTCGGACATGCCGATCCGGCGACCGAGGTTGCCGAGGACGATGCCGGCGGTGACGGTGGCGATGATGCCGGACTCGTGGAAGGCATCGGCGACGACGTAGGTGCCGTAAGCAAGGGCCAGGGAGAGAGTGGTCTCGACGAGGTGGTCGTCGACCCGGGTGACGATGAGGGAAACGACGAGGCCGCCGACGAGACCGATGAGGATGCTGACCCCGACGGTGACGAAGAACTGCACGATCGCGCCGGTGATGACCACGTCGGACTGGACGGCCTGGATGGCGATGACGAAGACGACCAGGCCGGTGCCGTCGTTGAAGAGCGACTCGCCTTCGACCAGGGTGGCGAGGCGCTTCGGTGAACCGAGCCGCCGGAAGGTGGCGAGGACGGCGGCCGGATCGGTGGCGGAGACCATGGCGCCGATGACGAAGGCCAGGTCGGCGCGCATGCCGGTGGCGAAATGGAGGATGGCGGCGACGACGCCGGCGGAGATGATGACGCCGGGCGCGGCCAAAACGGCGACGCCGGCGACGGACTGGCGGAACTCGCGAATGTCGATACGGAAGGCGGCGTCGAAAATCAGGCCCGGCAACAGGACGACGAGCACGACTTCGGGGCTGATCTCGAAGTGCTCGTCCCGGAATATCTCGGCGGCGACCAGCCCGAGAACGACGAGGGCGACGGTGTAGGGGACGGCGATGAGGCGGACGATGAGGGCGGCGACGACCGCGACCGCCACCAGGGCGACGGCGATTTCGACGGTGTTGAGTCCGAACATGCCCTCCATAGCGGGGCATTCTAGCCGGATTTCGCGGAGATTCGCGCTTGACAGGGGTCGCGAGGGATTATATAAAACGCACGTTCGTTTTTAACAATGAGCGCTCGTGCAGTTTAAGGAAGGCTTATGTCACCGAAGGTCACCCAGGAGCACGTCGATGCCCGCCGAGGGCAGATATTCGAGGCGGCCAGCGAGGTGTTCATGCGCAAGGGCGTGCGCAACGCGACGATCCGTGACATCTGCGCGGAGGCCGGGTTGAGCACCGGGGCGATGTACCACTACTTCGCCGGGAAGCGGGAGATCATCCTGGCGATGGCGGAGCACAGCCGGCAACGCAACGCCGGGCTCATGGCGGGGGAAGACGGGGCGGGCCGGAGCTGGGCGGAGATCGTGGTCGGGCTGACCGGGTACTTCAGCGCGATGCTCGAGGCACTGGACCGGGAATCGCCGCAGGGGGCGCACGGGGCGGCGCGGCTGGACCTGGAACTGTGGGCGGAGACGGTGGCCGATGAGGAGTTTCGACTGGCGATGCGGGCCGGCGGGACAGCGCTGCTGGACCCGCTGGCGACGGCGATTGAAACGGAGCAACGGTCCGGGCGGATGCGCGCCGATCTGGACGCGACCCTGGGAGCGCAACTGGTGCTGGGGGCGCTGCTGGGCGGGGAGGTGCTACTGGCGATGGAGCCCGAAATGGACTTCACCGGCTACATAACCGAATTGGGAAACCTGCTGAAGGGCCTGGGACGGCCGGCGCCGGCCGCCCCCACGAAATGGCTGAATCGCGAGCTCCGGCCGCGGCGGCCGCCGACTGGACCTTCCGGGCGAAGGATGTGACCAAGATCTATCGCGGCAAGGTGAAGGCCAACGACGGGATCACGCTGCAGGTGCGACCGGGCGAGGTGTACGGGCTACTGGGTCCGAACGGCGCGGGCAAGACGACGCTGGTGAAGCAGGTGATCGGCCTGCTGAAGCCGACATCGGGAAGCCTGACCCTGGGCGCCCACGACCTGGTGA
>CAYYTN010000252.1:0-1001 GCA_964474495.1 uncultured Chloroflexota bacterium | reverse complement strand
CGAGCGCGGCGCGGCAGCTGTGTTCCTACCTGCCCCAGGCGCCGATGCCGATCGAGTCGTTCAAGGTCCGGGAGGCGATTCAGTTAACCGGCATGATCCGCGGCGGGGACAGCGCGAGCGTGCGGCAGCGCGGGGATGAACTGATCGCGGCAATGGGCGTGGAGGAGTGGCGGGACACGATGGGGAGCAAGCTCTCCGGCGGGGTCAAGCGGCTGGTGGGATTCATCATGGTGACGGTGTGGCCGGGGCGGGTGGTGATCCTGGATGAGCCGACCAACGACGTGGACCCGCTGCGGCGACGGTTGCTGTGGGAGCAGGTGCGCCGGCTGGGCGACCAGGGGGCGGCGGTGCTGCTGGTGACGCACAACGTGATGGAGGCGGAGAAGTCGGTGGACCGGCTGGCGGTGATCGACGACGGGCGGCTGATCGCGGAGGGAACGCCCTCATCACTCAAGGCCGAGGACCGCGGACGGCTGCGCCTGCAGGTGATGCTGGCGCCGGGAACCGAGACCCCGGACACCCCGGCGCTGGTGCTGCAACAAACCCGGGTGGGCAACAACCTGATGACGGTGATCCCGGAAGACCGCGCCGGCGACGGGATTGCCTGGGCGCGGAGCCTGGTGGAGCAGGACCGGGCCGAGGAGTACGCGCTGGCGGCGACGACGCTGGAGGATGTCTACATCCGGCTGGTGAAGCGCGCCAACGGCGACGGCGAAGACGAAGGGGCGGGTTGACCGATGAGTACGGCGGAAATGGCCGGCCCGGGAGGGATCACGGCGCCGCTGCGCGGCGGCCTGACCCACTGGCTGCGGGCCTACGCGCTGATGACGCGGTGGGAGATCGTGTCGATGCGGCTGCTGTTCGTGCTGGTGGTGTTTGTGCAGGTGGTGATCGGGGCGGGCTTCATCGTCGGGTTCGGCCTGCTGCTGGGTGACGACATCCCGGCGGTGGCGACGCTGTACCTGTCGACCGGGGTGCCGACGGTGACGCTGATAACGGTC
>CAYYTN010000251.1:1767-4222 GCA_964474495.1 uncultured Chloroflexota bacterium | reverse complement strand
CCGGGGCGGCGGCGGCGCTGGCCGGGATGCTGGCCGCGCCGGAACCGGCGCCCGACCCGCGGCCGGCGGTGGCGGCGTCGATGTTTGGCAATACGACGGCGGCGGTGGACCGGGCGCGCCGCTTCCTGGAGGAGCGCGGCTACCAGGTGCTGGTGTTCCATGCGACGGGTACCGGCGGTCGGATCATGGAAGACGTAATTGCCGCCGGTGACGTGCACGGGGTACTGGAGATGACGACGACCGAGTGGGCCGATCACCTAATGGGTGGGGTGGCGTCGGCGGGGGCGGAACGGTTCGCGGCGGCGGGGCGGGCGGGGCTGCCGCAGGTGTTCGTGCCCGGGTGCCTGGACATGGTCAATTTCGGCGCGGCCGCGACGGTGCCGGAGCGCTATCGCGAGCGGCGCATCTACCGCTGGGGGGCGACGACGACGCTGCTGCGCACCGGGCCGGACGCTGGCGGAGAAGGCGAACCGGGCAAAGGGGCCGGTGGCGTTCTTCCTGCCGGCGCGCGGGCTGTCGGCGATCGACATGCCGGGAGGCGAATTCTGGTGGCCGGAGGCCAACCAGGCGCTGTTCGCGGCGATCCGCCGGACGCTGCGCGATGACATCGAAGTGCACGAAATCGACGCCAACGTGAACGATGCCGAATTCGCCGAAGCGGCGGCGGGCTGGCTGCTGCCGCACCTGCCGGCGGCTCAATTGGAGAAGTAGAGGAAGGAACGAACATGCCGTTCATAGCTCGTGAGGAGATTCGCCAGCGGCTGGCCGCAACGGTGGCGGCCGGCAAGCCGGTGATTGGGTGTGGGGCGGGGACGGGTATCTCGGCCAAGTTCGCCGAGGCCGGCGGCGCGGACCTGATAATCACCTATAACTCGGGGCGCTTTCGGATGGCCGGGCGGCCGTCGGTGGCCGGGACGATGCCCTATGGCGACGCCAACGGGATCGTGGTGGAGATGGCGGCCGAGGTGCTGCCGGTCGTGAAGGACACGCCGGTGCTGGCCGGGGTGTGCGGCACCGACCCGATGCGGATGATGCGGGTCTTCCTTCCGGAGCTAAAGCGGATGGGTTTCGACGGGGTGCAGAACTTCCCGACCGTCGGCGGCATCGACGGGCGCTTTCGCCAGACCCTTGAAGACACCGGGCTGGGCTACGAACGCGAGGTGGAGATGGTGGCGCTGGCACACGAACTGGATCTGCTGACCTGTCCCTATGTCTTCGACGCGGAGCAGGCGCGGCGGATGGCCGACGCCGGGGCGGACGTGGTGGTGCCGCATATGGGACTGACCGCCGGTGGTTCGATCGGGGCGCGCACGACGGCGCCGATTGACGAGGCCTGCCGGCGAGTGCAGGAGTTGGGCGATGCGGCGCGAGAAGCGAATCCGGACATCATGGTCATCTGCCACGGCGGGCCGATCGCCGAGCCGGAAGACGTGCGCCATGTGCTGGCGAACACCACCGGAGTGCAGGGGTTCTTCGGGGCGTCAAGCATCGAGCGGCTGCCGACCGAGGTGGCGATCCAGCGGCAGGTGGAGGACTTCAAGGCGACGCTGGACTGAGCGGCCGCCGAAGCTACAAATCCATCCCTTGAACGAGGGCAGTTACCTCAGGCTGAAGGATGATCGCCTGCCCTGGATATCTCATCCCGACGAGGGAAGCCGAATCACCCTTGATGGCGATGACACCCGGGCCGGCAACAGCGAGTATGGGGCGGCCGGGGACCGGGGCGGCGTGGCGGGGTCTGCGGAACGGTCAGGAGAAGCATGAGTGGGATAAGCGAACGGGTGCGCCGGCACCAGGTGATCGCGTTCTTCGTACTGGCGTTCGCCGGAAGCTGGTTGATCTGGATTCCGGTGGCGCTGTTCGTCGCCGAGCGCGGGGATTTTCACCCGCTGTTTTTCATCGGCGGGTTCGGTCCGCTATTCGCAGCCGTACTGGTCACCCGGATCGCCGGGGGACGCGCGGGTCTGCGCCGGTGGTTGCGAAGATCCTTCCGGTGGCGGGTCGGTATCGGGTGGTATCTGCTCGCGGCGGTGATCTTGCCGCTGGCGATCGCGCTGGTCCAGTTCGGTCTCTACTCGGCACTGGGCGGCCAGGCGGATTTCTCGGAGACCCGCCCCTGGTGGGTCTACCTGGTGAACCTGCCGATCGTGATGCTGTTTGCCGGGGGTAACGAGGAGCCCGGGTGGCGGGGATTCGCGCTGCCGAAAATGCTGACGAGCATGAGCCCGTTCACCGCCAGCCTGGTGATCGGAGTGTTGTGGGCGTTGTGGCATGTTCCGCTGGAATTCCGAACTGGCTGGGAAGGGCAGAGCTATTCATTCGCCTGGTTCACGCTCAACACCACCGTCCTGTCGTTCATCATGACCTGGCTGTACCTGAGATCCGGCGGGAGCGTTCTCCCGGTGATGCTGTTTCACCAGGCGTCGAACCAGATCTGGGACTACTTCCCGATGAA
>CAYYTN010000251.1:0-1757 GCA_964474495.1 uncultured Chloroflexota bacterium | reverse complement strand
GGTATCCGGGCCGGATGACTGGCTGGTGCTGAAGACGATGGTCTACGGCGGGCTGGCGATCGTGCTGCTGGTGGCGACCCGCGGCCGGCTCGGTCAGGAGCGGACCGAAGCGGCTGTCGAGGCCCCGCCGGGAACTGTCCGACAGCCGGCGGTCGGCCCCTAGACGACCTTCGGCGGCGGCCCGACACCCGTGCCAGCCCGCCACCGAATCCGGATGCCCGCGGCTATTTGACGGCCTCCAGAGTCATGCGGGTGAAGCCGCTGACGCCGGCGATGCCGGTCCAGGGCTCGTCGGAAACGTAGCCGTCGATCAGGGGCATATCGATGGGGATCGTGGTCACGGGCTGGTTGCCCGGGTTGGACTGTGATACCCCCGGGCAGCTGACGCTGGCGGTCAGGCTGGTCGAGCCCATCTCGACGTTGCCGGTGAGGTTCTTCGGGGGGGCGCCGGTGGCGGTGCCGGTGACAGTAAGGGGCGTTGTGACCCAGGTCCACGAAATCGAGCAGGCGGGCGGACCGAATATGCTCCCGGAGCCACTGGCGTCCAGGTCGCCGGTTCCACTGGCGGAGCCGTCCTCGGCGATAGTGAACTTTGCCGACCCGCTCCATTCGATAGTGGAGGACATGCCCTCGCCGGCCTGGTCGACGTGGTAGGTGAAGTGCAGGATCCACTCCTTCTTGCAGTGGTCGTCGTTGGCCCAGTCGTCGTTGGTGCCATCGGTAAGGCCCATGTTCTTCGCGGACTCGCGGAGAGCATCGAGGGACACCCCGACGTCCTGGCCGGCCCTGGCTTTGGCGCCGAGGCTGCGAATCAGGTTGCCCATGGCGGCGGTGGCCTCGGCGTCCATGCCGGAGTCCGCGCCCAGGACCTGGCCCTTGCCCATGTTGTTGACCAGGCGTTGCAGGTCGGTGTTGGTGCCTTCGCACTCGTCGAAGTGATCGAGCTGGTCGCGGGTGCGCTGCTCGACTTCGGAGCGGGCGCGGTCGAGAAGGCGGTCGGCGAGGTTGTCGTTGCCCATGGCCTGGGCTTCGGCGGCGGCCTGGATGAGGCCGTCGACCGGATCGCCGCCGAGTCCGCCGCCGCCCGAGCCGCCGCTGCCGCCGGAGTCGGAGCCAGAACCGCCGGTTCCACCGCCGCCGCCACCGCCACCGCCACCGCCGCCGCCGCCGCCGCCACCCCCGCCGCCGCCGCCACCGCCACCGCCGCCACCGGTCCCGGTGCCGGTTCCGCCGCCGCCGCCGCCGGCCAGGGTCGGGCCGAAGGCGTTGTCGACTTCTTCGGGGAAGACGGTGCGGGCCAGGTTGGCGGCCATTTCGAGGGTGGCCTCATCGCCCAGCCGGGCGCCGGCCAGGCCGAGCCACAGCAGCAACTTGGTGCGCGGGTAGGGCTGATCGGCGGTGGCCGCCGGAGCCAGGGTGGCGTTGGTCTGGATGCCGTTGAGGATGGCGTCGAGCGCCGCGTTGTAGTCCGACAGCAGGTGGGTGCGCTCGGCGGTCTCGACGGCGGCCAGGATGCCGGCCGGCGGCGCGTAGCCGGTGAAGTCGCAGAGGGTGGCCACGATCTCCTGCTCGGGAGTCAGCCCGAAGAGAGCCGCGGTGGCGGCCACCGGCGCCGAGACGTTGCCGGGCAGGATGAACGCGCCGACGCGGGCGCATTCGTAGTCGAGCGGGTTGAAGTTGACGCTGGACTGAGTGACGGTGGTGGGGACCGGGGTGGGGGTGTTGGCCGAGGTCAGGGGGGAGGAGATGGTGCCGAC
>CAYYTN010000250.1:0-4244 GCA_964474495.1 uncultured Chloroflexota bacterium | reverse complement strand
TCGCGTCGGTTTCGTGCGGCCCCTCAGGTGGTCATAAATGAGTCTGTGGCCAACATGACCGGGGCTAGGAGTGGACCGCCTCCACGTTGAGCCGACTTCGGCTTCGGCCGAGACACAGACGAGCAATCGCGAAATGGGCGAGAGGGCCGCGGCGGGGGGCGCCCCAGACCATTTGCGGTGGCGCTACAGCCGGCTCTCCCACTGCTGTAAGGTATCCATTCGACACCAATGCGGCAGTGAGGCCGTCGTGCACCATGCCCCCGACTTCGCCACTTTGCTCCCGCTCGCCCTGCCGGCCCACGAGCAGGACCATCGGAAGGGCTTGGACGCCTACAATCGCGGCGATTACGCAACGGCCCCGCGCGAATGGAGGCCGCTGGCCGAGTGGAACGATGGTGTTGCCCAGGGCATACTCGGCGACTTGTACCCCACCGGTCACGGCGTGCCGCGGGACTACACGCGGATGGCGAAGTGCTATCAACCGGCCGCCGAGCAAGGCGATGCCGGCGCCCGAACTGACCTCGGTGTCACACTTGCCACGGGCGACGTCGGGCCGTGGAAGCCTCTGAGCACCGAATGAATTTCTGAGCGGAAAAGTGAGCGGACCGGCGTATCGGGAGGCTAAGATGACAGAGACGGCCGGCGAAGCGGAAGGAAGCACCCGATCCACGGCCCTCGCGGGCATCAAGATCCTCGATCTGACCCAGTTCGAAGCCGGGACTTCGTGTACCGAGGCCCTGGCGTGGCTGGGCGCGGATGTCATTAAAGTGGAGAACCCGGAAGGTGGCGAGCAAGGGCGGGTGGCTTCCGCCGATCAGCCCGGCGTCGATTCCTGGTATTTCATGGTGCTGAACGCCAACAAGCGCTCCATCACCCTCAATCTGAAGGACGAACGCGGCAAACAGATCCTGCGCGACATGATCCCCAAGGCCGACGTGATTATCGAAAACTTTGCGCCCGGCGCCATCGAAAGGCTGGGGTTCGACTACGACAGCGTCAAGACGCTGAACCCCCGCATCGTCTACGCCCAGGTCAAAGGCTTCGGCCCCGGCAGTCCCTACGAGAGCTATCTCTCTTTCGACATGATCGGCCAAGCCACCGGCGCGGCCATGAGCATCACGGGCGAGCCCGACGGACGGCCGCTGAAGCCGGGGCCGACCATTGGCGACACGGGCGCGGGGCTGCACTGTGCTATCGGTATCCTGGGTGCGCTGTTCCAGCGCCAGGCCACGGGCCTAGGTCAGAAAGTCTTCGTCGCCATGCAGGATTCCATGGTGAATCTGTCGCGCATCGCCTTTGCCGCCCAGTTGATCCACGGGCGTCCCGCCCATCGCAGCGGCAACCAGGTGATCATCGGCATGACGGCGCCGAGCGAGGTCTATGCCTGCAAGGGCGGCGGGCCGAACGACTATTGCTATGTCTATGGCACCCGGGCGAGCTCGGTTCACTGGCGGCGGCTGCTCAAGGCCATCGGGCGCGAGGATCTGTCGGACGACCCCCGCTTCGCGACCGCGGTGGAGAGAAGCCGGCATGTGGCCCAGGTGGACGCCCTGATCGGGGCTTGGATGAAGGACTACACCAAGCACGAGGCCATGGAGCTTCTCGGCCAGGCGGGCGTCCCGGCAGGCGCGGTTCTCGACACTCGCGAGATCAGCGACGATCCCGGCATGCGTGAGCGCGAGGTAATCGTCGAGTTGAGCCATCCGGAACGAGGGACGTTCACCATGCCGGGCTGGCCGGTCAAGCTGTCGGCCAGCCACGTTCCGGTGCAGGCCGCGCCCCTCCTTGGCGTGGACAACGCGGACGTCTACGCCGATTGGCTCGGCCTCTCCGGGGAAGACCTCGCCCGGCTCAAATCCGCGCGCGTGATATAGGACGCGGACGAAATAGATAGGACTGTTCGATGACCCTTATCGGCTCCGACCTGGTGGCTCGCGCCTTGAAACAGCAAGGCGTCCGCGATTTCTTCTTTATCATGGGCGGGCCGATGATGGCGGTCGAGTCCGCCTGTCTGGCCCAGGGCCTGCGCGGCATCGATGTCCGCCACGAACAGGCCGGCGCGATGGCCGCCCATGCCTACGCCCGGCTGTTGAACCGGCCGGGAGTCTGCATGGCCGCCTCCGGCCCCGCCACCGCCAACCTGATCACGGGGGTCGCTCACGCTTTTGCCGACCGGACGCCGGTGCTGGCGCTGGGCGGGGCCAGCCCCAACGCGACGCGCGGCCAGGGCGTCTTTCAGGAGATCGACCAGTTGGCAATGATGCGGCCCTGCACCAAATGGGCGGAGCGGGTCCTGGACGTCGAGCGCATCCCGGAGCTGATCGACCGCGCCCTTCGCGAGGCCATGGCCGGCCAGGTCGGGCCGGTCTACCTAGATTTGCCCGCGGATGTCCTTTACGCCGAGGTCGATGAGTCGGCGGTTGACTGGCCTCGGCCGTGGGACCCCACGCAGCGCAGCCGGCCGGCCGGCGATCCGGTGCAAATCCAAAGGGTGATCGACCTCTTGGCCCAGGCCCAGGCCCCGGTCGTTCTCAGCGGCAGCGGTGTCCTCTGGTCGGAGGCCCAAGCGGCGCTCGGCCGCTTCGTCGAAGCCACGGGCATCCCCTTCTACACGACGCCGCAAAGCCGGGGCGTGATTGCCGAAGACCACGACTACAGCTACCTGAGCGCACGCGGCACAGCCTTTCGTGAAGCGGACCTGATCGTCGTCATCGGCACCCGGCTGAACTACATCGTCGGCCACGGCCGGCCGCCGCGCTTCAAGGCCGATGCGACAATGGTGCGAATCGACATCGACCCCGGCGAGATTGCCGAGGGCGGACGTGTGGACTTGGGTCTGGTCGGTGACGCGCGGACCGTCCTCGACCAGCTCACATCCGCCGCCGAGGGCCGCCTCACAGCCGACAGCTTCGCCACCTGGCGCGCGCGCCTGCGCGGCCGCAACACCAGCCGCGCGGCGGAGAGCGAAGCTCGGCTGAACAGCGCCGAGACGCCGATCCATCCCCTGAGGCTCTGCCGCGAGATCCGGGATTTCATGGAGCGCGACGCCGTGCTGGTTGTCGATGGCCAGGAAATCCTCAACTACGGCCGCCAGTCGATCCCCAGCCACAGCCCCGGCCACCGCATCAATTCGGGCGTCTTTGGGACCATGGGCGTGGGCCTGCCCTGCGGCATGGGCGCCCAGGTGGCCAAGCCCGATGCCCAGGTTATCGTGCTGCATGGCGACGGCTCCTTCGGACTGAACGCCATGGAGATGGATACCTGCGTCCGCCACGGCTTGCCTGTCCTGGTCGTGATCTCCAACAACGGTGGCTGGACGGCGGATCCGGAAGGAACCAAGCCCGGCCGCGACTTGGGATTTACCCGCTATGACCTGCTGGCCGAGGCCCTGGGCGCCCATGGCGAACGGGTAACCGACCCCGATGGGATCCGCCCGGCACTGGAGCGTGCCTGGGCCCAGGTGAAGGCGGGCAGGCCGGCGCTCGTCAATGTCGAGACCGACGACCAGGCGCGGGCCACAACGGCGGATTTCACCCGCTACGTGACGTGATCGCCCGATCCGCCATCGCGTAAAGCCACGGCGGATTGCCGGCGAGGACTTTCCGGCGCTGTTTCGCGTTCGGCGCACAGCGGGCCAGCACGTCGAGGCGCTCGCCATCGTTGGGCATCGCCACTGGCAGCTTGGCGTGCGGCAATTCGTGACCCACTGCGGACTATTGAGACGGGTGTCCGCCGTCAACCCGACCGATGATACTTGCGTCGCCCAAATTACGCGCCTGTCATGAATATTGCGGGCTAGGATGAGCGCATGTTCCGTATCGTATGATCGGTGCGAAGCCCAGATTAAGGGCGGTAGGAAAAGGATTGATGAGATTTGTTCGGAGTTAACGACTTCACCTCCCTAGAGCGATCCGTATGAGTACGGGCTCGCCAATGTGGGGCGTGCCTTGCTTGCAATCCGCCGGTTTCTTCACTCGACCAGTGTCCGCGGCCGAGCCTGTCAAATTGATGTTGTGAGGGAAGATGGCCGATAGAAGCCTCGACGCAATCGTCATCGGCGGCGGCCACAACGGCCTCACGGCCGCCGCCTATCTCGGCAAGGCGGGCAAGAAGGTGCTCGTGGTCGAGCGCCGGCACGTGCTCGGCGGCGCGGCCGTCACGGAAGAGTTCCACCCCGGTTTCCGCAACTCGATCTGCTCCTACGTGGTGAGCTTGCTGCGGCCCGAGGTGATCCGCGATCTCGA
>CAYYTN010000249.1:0-4246 GCA_964474495.1 uncultured Chloroflexota bacterium | reverse complement strand
GTGGAGATGCATCGTCTGACCTTGATACTTTGAAATCCCACTATGACGCTCGGACGTGATCTTCTCGCCGAGCTTGTAGTCGCGCAGTGCCCAGATCACTTGAGCCAGGTTCAATGCGTCTTCGACAACACGCCCCTGTAATTCTGGAATCGGAGCCTCGGCGCCACTAACATCTTCGTCGAGCAACATTGCGTCGGTCTCGTACTCAAGCTTGAACTGCTGGTGGGCGAGCTTGCCGCCGGGTATTGGTCGGGAAACTTGAACCGCGGCCCTGATCGTCGGCCAGTCCGCGTAGATCTTCTGCCAGCTGAAGAGGGCGCCGTTCCTATTCGATGATCCTCTAATCCCTAGGAGGGCCTCGTCCACTTCCGTCTTCACTTTCAACGCCCAATCTGGGAATGCTGTGCTCTATGGTAGATGGTGCGCCGACTAGATTGGAAACAGCGGCAGCCTATCCGACCGCCCCCATGAACTCCGCCGCGCCGGCCCCCAGCCACGGGTTCCAATTCGTCCCGATGAACTGCACGCCCATCTCCACGTATTGCTTGGCCCGGTCCGCCCCGCCGACCCCGCCGGCCACCCGGCCCGACGCCACGATCCGCGCCAGCGTCTCGTCCACCACCTTCAGCACCCGCGGGTCCGACATGCTCGGGATACCCATGCTCTGGCCCAGGTCGCCCGGCGCCACGAAAAACACGTCGATGTTGTCCACCTTGAGCATCTCGTCCAGGTTCTCCACCGCGATCACGTCCTCGATCATCACCACCAGCAGCGACTGGTCGTTCGCCTGCCCCACGAAATCGTCCACCCCGTAGGACTGCCGGCCCGAGAAGAACCCGCGATGCCCGATCGGGTGGAACTTGGCCGCCTCCACTACTTCCCGCGCGTCATCGGCGGTATTCACGTGCGGCACCACGATCCCCGTCGCCCCCACATCCAGCGTGCGATAGATGATGCCCGGCTCCACCCGGTTCACCCGCACCAGCGAGGCCATGCCCCACAGATCGCAGGCCCGCGACAGGTCCGGGATATCGCCATAGTCCACGTCGCCGTGCTCCGCCTCCAGCCAGACCGCGTCAAATCCCAGCGGCCCCACCAGGTCCACCAGACTCGCCGACATCGGCCCGCCCTGGATGCACGTGATGGTGCCGCCGTTGGCCAGCTTCTCCTTCGCCCGGTTCGGTCGAATATCGCCCATGTCGCGCGTCTCCCTTGGTTTTCAGAGCCCGCCCACTATAGCCGCGGACGCCCCGCCCTCCTCCGCCGCGGAAACTAACTACAATGTCTGCACCATTTCCACCGGGGAGGGAATCATGGCCGGACCCAGTTCGCAGGAGCGCGTCCTGCACGCCATCGAGCATCGCGAGTCCGACCGCGTCCCCCTGGACCTCGGCGCCACCAACGTCACCGGCATGCACGCCAACACCGTCTACGCCCTCCGCCAGGCCCTCACCCTCGACCCGCCCGGCACCCCGGTCAAGGTCGTCGAGCCCTTCCAGATCCTCGGCGAAATCAAGCCCGATCTCCTCGATGCCCTCGAAGTCGATGCCGTCCAGCTCCCCTCCCCCCGCACCATGTTCGGCTTCCCCAACGAGAACTGGCGCGAATGGCATACCCCCCAGGGCGTCCCGGTCCTGGTCCCGGAAAGCTTCAACACCGACCCCGAGCCCGGCGGCGATGTCTTCATGTACCCCCAGGGCGACAAGTCCGCCCCGCCCAGCGGCCACCTTCCGGCCGACGGCTGGTACTTCGACGCCATCATCCGCCAGCAACCGATCGACGAAGACAACCTCAAGCCCGAGGACAACCTCGAGGAGTTCCCGCTCGTCAGCCAGGCCGACCTGGACTTCTACGAGCGCGAGTCCCAGCGGGTCCGCTCCGCCTCCGACCGCGCCGTCGTCGGCGGATTCGGCGGCACCGCCTTCGGCGACATCGCCTACGTTCCCGGACTCCAGCTAAAGCACCCGCGCGGTATCCGCGATGTCGAGGAGTGGTACGTCAGCACCCTGTCGCGCCGCGACTACGTCTACGAGGTCTTCGACCGCCAGTGCGACATCGCGCTCACCAACCTGGCCCGCATCCACGCCGTCATCGGCGACCGCATCGACGTCCTCTTCGTCTCCGGCACCGACTTCGGCATGCAGACCGGCTCCATGATCTCGCCGGACCACTACCGCGAACTCTTCCAGCCGTTCCACACCCGCGTCAACGACTGGATTCACCAGAACACCACCTGGAAGTCCTTCATCCACTCCTGCGGCTCGGTCGCCAACCTGCTCGAAGGCTTCATCGAGTCCGGCTTCGACATCTTCAACCCGGTCCAGGTATCCGCCACCGACATGGACGCCGAGAGTCTCAAGGCGCGTTTCGGCGGCCGCATCGCCTTCTGGGGCGGCGGGATCGATACCCAGTACACCCTGCCCTTCGGCACTCCCGACGAGGTGCGCGCCGAGACCCGCGAGCGCCTGCGCGTCTTCGGCGCCGGCGGCGGCTTCATCTTCAACCCGGTCCACAACATCCAGCCCAATACCCCGGTCGAGAACGTGTTGGCGCTCTACGAGGCCGTCCGCGAGCACCGCGCCTACCCGGTCGGTTAGTACCCACAGGGTCTTTCTGCCGGTCCGGCGCGCGGTCTTCCCGCTCAGCCAACCCTTCGGACCTTCATCCGCCGTTGCTCGCCCGGCCAACGAGCCTTCCTGCGGTACCGGTCCTACATCGCCGCGCAGGCCGACTCAATCCGCGCCAGCGCCTCGTCGATCACCGCCGGCGTATGCGCCCCGCCGAACCCGTGATGCCCGAGCGCCACGTCGTAGGAATGGAAATACACCCCGTGGGCGAAGCAACTCCGCACGAACCGGCTCAGCAGCGCCATGTCGTGGCTCGCCGCCACGTGGTAGTCGCGCACCTCCACCTCCGGGTCCAGCCCGAAGTACATCCCGAACCGCGCTCCCATTCCCTGCACCCGGCACCGGATTCCGTTCCTCGCGAAGATATCCCGCAGCCCGGAATACAGCTTGTCGGCCATCGCCAGGATGCCGTCCGGCCCGTCGTAGAAGCCCGGCTGCGTGATCTCCTCCAGCACCGCTATCGCCGCCATGATTCCCAGCAGGTGCCCGGTGTAGGTTCCGCTGTGCGCCGCCCCACCCAGCGGACTGAACGTCTCCATCACCGCCCGCTTCCCCGCCACCACCGACAGCGGCATCCCCCCCGCCACCGCCTTGCCCAGCACCGTCACGTCGGGCGTCACCCCGTAGTAGCCCTGCGCACAGTCGGTCCCGGTCCGGAACCCCGACAGGATCTCGTCGTAGATCAGCACCGCGCCGTTATCGCGCACCACTTCCTGCACCGCCTCCATGTAGCCCTTCTCCGCCACCAGGCAGCCCGAGTTGTAGTTCACCGGCTCCACGATCACCGCCGCGATCTCGTCCGGGTAGCGGGCGAAGGCGTTTTCGACCGCCGCCAGGTCATGCCACGGCGCCACAAGCGTGAACTCCGCGAACTCCTCCGGGATGCCCGCCGAGTCGATCGTCGGCGCGATCAGTTCCCCGGGCACCGGCTCCTTCGGATCGGGATGGGTGCTGAAATTCACCAGCTCGTGCAGACCGTGAAAGTGCCCCTCGAACTTCAGGATCTTCTTCCGCCCGGTGTGCGCCCGGGCCAGCCGGATCGCCGACATCGTGGCCTCCGAGCCCGAGTTCGAGTACCGCACCAGCTCCGCCCCCGGCACCAGTTCCACGATCTTCTGCGCCAGCCGCCGCGGGTGCTCCGTCTCCGGCCCCAGCACCATCCCCATGTCCAGCGCCGCCTCGACCCCGGCCCGGATGCCCGGGTGATTGTGGCCCAGGAAACTCGCCCCGAAGCCGCCGTGAAAATCCAGAATCTTCGCCCCGCCCGGTGCGATCATCCACGGTCCATCGCCCCGCTCCACCAGCACCGCCCGGCCCAGTGCCGGGGTGTCGGCGTCGGCACGGATCAACCCGGCCACCAATACCTGTTCGGCTTCCGCGAAAAACTCCCGGTCCGCCTGCGCCCGCCCGTCGCCCGAGTCCGTTCCCATCGCCTGGCCTCCAACCGTGCCGGGTCTACCCGGCGGCATTCTACAAGTCCCCCGCCGCCGGCCAGCCACGCGCCGGGAAATCCAACCCGCGCCTGCGCTAGAGTGGCGCCCCACCGGCAACCACGGAAACGAGGCCCTGCATGAACGTCGTCATGATCATGAACGACACTCTCCGTTACGACCACGTCG
>CAYYTN010000248.1:0-4258 GCA_964474495.1 uncultured Chloroflexota bacterium | reverse complement strand
GGTGTCGCTGGGCGAAGCCGGAGAACGAGACCGTGTTCCAGCCCCGTTCTTGCAGGTGGTGCATCCACATCGGCGCGGCTGGGTCGTGGAAATGTCCCTCTCCGGCATAACGCAGGTGCTGGGCCGGGCCGATGTGCCCGACGACGCCATTCAGAATCCCGAAGCGGGCCGAGAACAGCGAGGCGCGGCTGGGATTGCAGGGGTTGTCCGAAACGTGGGCGTTGGTGAACACGGCCCCGGAACGGGCGATCTCATCGACTACCGGCGAGGTGGGCCGGTTGTAGCCGTAGCAGCCCAGATGATCCGGGCGGGCGGAGTCGATGTCGATGTAGAGGACGCGCATGAGTGGTGGGGCTCCCCGGGGGGTGGGTCAGGCCTCGGATTCGATCCCGGCGCGGCGGCGCAGGTCGGCCGCCTGCTCGGGGCGGCCCTGCGCTTCCAGGTAGCCCAGGTACTGCTCCGACGAGCAGTAGATGTAGGGGCCGGTCTCCATCATGTCCTGGAACGGATCGCGCACGCTGTCCGGCCCGGTGCAATTCTCATGCCACCACTCGGAAAGCAGGTGGTCGTGATGCGCGGCGATGGCCGGATCGGAGTCGACCAGGTTCTCGGTCTGGTTGGGGTCGTTGCGCATGTCGAAAAGGCTGACCGGTTCGACGTTGTAGTTGCCGGCGTGGAGGGTGCGGATGAAGAGGTGGTCCGGGGTGCGGACGCAGCGCTGTAGGGTCCAGATGCCGGTGCCGCAGACCAGGTGGTCGCGGCCCGCCCATTCTTCCCCGCGTAGGGCCGGGGCGAAGCTGGCGCCGCTCCAATTCTCCGGGATGTCGTAGCCCAGGAGGTCCAGGGTGGTGGGGGGGAGATCGAGGTGGTATTGCAGGCCGTCGCTGACGGTGCCGGCTTCGGTGACGCCGGGCCAGCGGATGATAAGGGGGATGTGCAGGGTGCCGTCGCTGGCGTTGCCGTGCTCGAAGTACATGCCCTGCTCGCCGATGGATTCGCCGTGGTCGGAGGCGATGATGATGGCGACTTCGTCTTCCACGCCCTGCTCGCGGAGGATGTCGAACAGGCGGCCGATGCAGTCGTCCACGTAGGCCATGCCGGCGTCGGCGCCGTCGATGAACTCCATCAGGGCGTCGCGGTCGGGGATGTCCTCGCGCATACGCGGGAAACGGCGCTGCATCTCTTTGAAGCGCTCCCGAAAGCGGGCCGGAGCGAGATCCAGAGGGCCCCAGTCGCGGGCGGTGCGGGGGCCGTAGTGGGTCTGGTTGTGCTCCTTGATGGTGGCGTCGTCGGGGAAGTCGGGTCCGTCGCCGCCGGCCTGCACGCGGTCCCAGTACTCGTCGGGGGCGCGGTAGGGATGGTGGACGTCCCAGTAGTTGACGTGCAGGAACCAGTCGTCGTCGGCGGCGTGCTCGCGCAGCCAGGGCTCGACCAGGTCGTTGACGTCGTCGGCCGACTCGAGCCCGCCGGGGAGTTTGTTGCCGTAGAACTCGGTGAAGCCGGCGGTGAACCACCAGGCGATGTGGCGCTGGGCGAAGCCGGAGAAGGAGACCGTGTTCCAGCCCCTCTCCTGCAGGTAGCGCATCCACATCGGCGCGCGCGGGTCGTGGAAATGGCCCTCGCCCGCGTAGCGCATCCACTGGCCGGGGCCGTTGTGGGTGACGACGCCGTTCTGGACACCGAAGCGGGCCGAAAAGAGCGATGCCCGGCTCGGAAGGCAGGGAGCGTCGGAAACGTAGACCTGCGTGAAGCGGGCGCCCTCGGCGGCGATGCGGTCGACGTTGGGGGAGGTGGGCCGGTCGTAGCCGTAGCAGCCGAGATGGTCCGGACGGAGCGAGTCGATGTCGAGGTAGAGGATTCGCATGCCGGGCGCTCCGTGTCTATGGGGTGGTGGGATGGCGTCGCGAGGGTCGTCAGTCGTCGAAGTATGGCGTAATCGCGTCGTGGGCGATTTCGAGCCCGAAGCCGGGCCGGTCCGGCGGGATGGCCAGGCCGCTCTCGGGCAGGGCGTGGCCGGGGATGCGATTGGCCTCCGCCAGCGGGACGCCCGGGGCCGAGCCGCCCCAGAATTCGACATCTCTGATGGACGGGAGGGCGTAGGCGCAGTGCAGGCCGAAGGGGTTGTTGGCGCCGGCGTGGAGGCTGACGGCAATCCCGGCGGCTTCGGCCAGGGTGCAGACCTTAACCATCGTGGTCAGTCCGCCGACCCACAGGATGTCGGGCTGGAGGATGTCGACGGCGCGGTGCTCGATCAGTTGCCGGAAGGCCGGCAGGCCCTGGTGGTTCTCGCCGGTGGCCAGGCGGGCGGAGGGCGCGCGGCGGCGCAACTGGATGTGTCCTCGGTGGGCAGGGGCTGCTCGATCCAGGCCAGGTTGTAAGGGCGGAGGCGCTCGCAGACCTGCACGGCGTAGTCGACGTCGAAGGCCTGGACCGGGTTGAAGCCGAGGGTGGCGTCGGGGCCCAGGAAGTTGCGGGCGTTGGCGACGTGGGACTCCATTTCGCGCAGGCCACGATCGCCGTCGGAGGGCGTCCAGGAATTGCTGATCTTGAAGGAAGTGAAGCCCAACTCGCGGGACCAGTCCAGGTCGTCCGAGGTGGCGTAGCACTTTACGGCCGGGTGCGACGGCCCGCCGAGGAGCCGGTGCACGGGCTGCTCCAGGAGCTTCGCGACCAGGTCACAGAGGGCGAGGTCGACGGCGCTGATGGCGCAGGCGGCGAGGCCGACGGAGCCGTAGGCGGCGGTGGCGCGCCACATGACATCGCTGGCCATCTGCGTGGCGAAACAGTCCTGCCCGATCAGCAGCGGCGCCAGATGCCCGTCGATCACCTTCGCCACCGGGTCGCCGAAGCCGGTGAGGCCGAGTCCCCAGGTGCCGTCTTCGGCCTCGACCCGCGCCCAGACCGGGTCGCGCGGCGTGCCCACCGCGGCCGGCGAGGGATCGTGGTCGCGGTAGGGGGACATGCGGGTGCCGCGGACGGTGGTTTCGTGCCAGGACGGGCGGAGGGGTGGGGGGGGGGGCGGGGCGGGGGGCTGGTGGCGCGATACGGACGGCGCGGACGCTCTTGATGCGCATCAGATCGGCCAACCGCCGCGGCGGTTAAACAACGTTGCCACCGAGCGGAGTGGCAAAGGGGAGCCCGCGAGGGAACGCCTGTTCGTCGAACATCGCCGTTGCCGATGGTTCGATGCCCTCCGGCCCGTCGCGGTAGAGCTTGACGACCCAGCCCGGGGCGCGGTTGCGGCGGAAGAACGTCAGTAGCTGCCCGTGGAGCTTTTCCACAACCTCCGGATGGGCGTCAGCGACGTTGTGTAGCTGCCCCGGATCGGTGGCGCGCGGGTACAGCTCGCGCTTGTCCGGCTCCGGGTTGTCGACGAAGAACCAGTCGCGGTTGGTGACGGCCATCGGCGTCCAGCCCGAACCACCCAGGGCCTTGGCGTAGCGATGGCCGGGCGGGATGTACATCGGATAGGTGCCACTGACGGTCATGTTGCGCAGCGAGCGGCGGGCGCCGGTCATCAGCGGCAGCCAGGAGTCGCCGTGGACGTCCATCTCGTCCGGCACGTCCACACCGGCAAGATCGAGCACCGAAGGCACGAAATCGACCGGCTGGGTGAAGCCGCCGATGCGCTTGCCGGCGCCGACGCCGTCGGGGTGCCGGACCATCTGCACGATATGGCTGACCTCGTGGTAGAGCGGCCCGGACTTGTTCAACTGGTTGTGCTCGCCCAGGAAGTAGCCGTGGTCGGACATGACTATGACGGCGGTGTTGTCGCGCAGGCCCGGGCGATCGATGGTGTCGAGCACCCGGCCGAGCCAGCGGTCGACCATGGTGACCTCGCCGGCGTAGAGGGCGCGGATGTGCTTCATCTCGGCCGCGTCGTAGACGCCCTCGGGTCGGCAGTAGGGCGGCCAGACGATGTCGGGGCCTGCGTAGCCCGGGTCGTACAGGTCGACATAATGCTGCGGCGGATCCCACGGCTCGTGGGGATCGAAGGAGTCGACCCACAGGAAGAAGCCGTCGTGGCCAGCGTTGCGTTCGAGCCAGTCGCAGGTGGCCTGCATCACCTGCGGGGCGAACCAGTCGGCTTCGGTGCGGCGGTCCTTCGTATGGCGGTACATGGTGGCGATGCGGTCGTCGTCCCAGTGCTGCTCGCGGCCGGGCCATTCGAGTTCGGCGAAGTAGTCGGTGCGGGCGCGGTCGACCTCGTTGCCGCGGATCATCTGCCAGGCGTGAAACGGCCGGTCGAAGCCGTAGC
>CAYYTN010000247.1:0-4270 GCA_964474495.1 uncultured Chloroflexota bacterium | reverse complement strand
GGCGCGACCGGCGCGACCGGCGCCGCCAGCGCTCCGCCCTCGCGGCGCGCCGGCAACTCGATCCCGGTCCGGCCGTTTACCGCGTCCACGTTCGCCCGGCGGTACTCCTCCACGTTGCCGACGTCGGTCCAGTAGCCATCGGCCACGTAGCCATACATCGGCCGCCCGTCGCGCAGCAGGATCGGGAACAGGTCGTTGGCGAAATCGAAGGGCTCGCCCTCCGGCACCAGGTCCATGACTTCCGGTTCGATCACGTAGATGCCGGTGTTGATGGTGTCGCTGAGCACCTCGCCCCAGGTGGGCTTCTCCTGGAACCGCAGCAGCCGCCCGTCATCGGCGGTGATCACCACGCCGTACTCCAGCGGATTGGCCACCCGGTAGAGCGTCAGGGTGGCCTCGGCGCCGCGCTCGCGGTGGAAGTCGGTCACCCGGGTGAGGTCGATATCGGTCACCGCATCGCCACTGATCACCAGGAACGGCTCATCCAGGATCTCCCGCGCCTGGCGCACGCTGCCGGCGGTGCCGAGCGGCCGGTCTTCTACGGCGTAGTGCAGTTTCATGTCGAAATCCTGGCCGTCGCGGAAGTAGTCCTGGATGACGCGGGCCTCGTACCAGACCGTCGCCACGACTTCGCGGATGCCGTGTTTCTTCAGCAGCAGCAGTGTGTGTTCCATGGCCGGCAGGTTGGCCACCGGCACCATCGGCTTGGGACGGTCGGCGGTCAACGGCCGCAGCCGCGACCCCTCCCCGCCCGCCATGATCACAGCCTTCAAGCCGCCGCCTTCCAATCCGCCCCCCGGGGGCAATCAGCCGAAAATGTGGGGCAACGATCCTACCGCACCCAGCCCCCGCCACGTCCGCCGAGACGCTACGCTTGCGGCATGGATATTTCCGTCATCGTCCCCACCTTCAACGAGGCCGCCAACATCGCGCCATTGGTGGCCGCCATCGACGCCGCCCTGGAGGGCTCCGACTACGAGATCGTCTTTGCCGACGACAGCACCGACGGTACCCCTGAAATCATCCGCAAAGCCGGCGAAGCCGATCCGCGGGTGCGGATGCACCACCGCGCGCAGGGTCGCGGGCTGGCCACCGCCGTGGTCGAGGCCCTGCCGGTCGCCCGCGCAGAGACCATCGTCGTCATGGACGGCGATCTGCAACACCCCCCGGACATGATCCCGGCGCTGCTCGCCGCCGCCGGCGAAGGCGTCGACATGGTGGTCGCCAGCCGCTACATGCCCGGCGGCTGGGACTCGGGCCTCTCCGGCCCGCACCGCCGGCTGGCCAGCAAGGCCACCCGCCTGGCCGCCTACCTGATCCTGCCGCGGTCCCGGCTCACCACCGATCCGTTGAGCGGGTTTTTCGTGTTTCGGCGCGCGGTCGTCGAGGCCGTCGCGTTGCGCCCGATCGGCTACAAGATCCTGCTCGAAATCCTGGTCCGCGGCCGGCTGCGGAAGGTCGTGGACGTGCCCTTCGGATTCGAGCCGCGCCAGGCCGAGCAGAGCAAGGCCGGCATCCGCGAAGCCTGGAACTACCTGCGCCAGCTCTGGCGCCTGCGGGTCTAGGCCCGGTCCAGACCTTCGGCCGCCCGGCCAACGATCCGCGCCACGTCCTGCGCCGCCCGCCCCGCCGCCGCCAGCACCGCCGCGTGCTCGTCCCCCGCCACCACCACCCCGGCCCGATTGGTCACAACCGAGATTCCCAGCACCCGCAGGCCGCAATGCCGGGCCACGATGGCCTCGGCGGCGGTGCTCATCCCCACCACGTCCGCCCCCAGCGTCGCCAGCATCTGGACTTCGGCCGGGGTCTCGAAGTTCGGCCCACCGACCATCGCGTAGACCCCGCCTTCCACGGCGATCCCCAATTCGCCGGCTGCCTGGCGAGCCCGTTCCCGCAGCCCGGCGTCGTAGGCGCCGGCCATCGCCGGGAAGCGAGGCCCCGGTCCGACGTTCGGCCCGACCAGCGGGCTCGCCCCGGCCAGCGCCGGCAGGGCGATGTGGTCTTCAATCAGCACAATCGCCCCCGGTTCCATGCGCGGGGTCACGCCACCGGCCGAGTTGGTGAGTACCAGCGTTTCGATCCCGGTCGCCGCCAGCACCCGAATCGCGAAGGTCAATCCATCCATCGAGTCCGACTCGTAGAAATGCGCCCGCCCGCTCATGACCGCCGCCGCCGTCCCGCCGATCCGGCCCAGCAGTAATTCCCCGGCGTGCCCGGCGACGGTGCTGACCGGGAATCCGGGGATGTCCGCGTAGGACAACCGGGATTCGATCTCCCAGCCATCCCCGGCCGCCCCGATCCCGCTGCCCAGCACCACTCCCAGCCGCGGCCGTTCGGCGATTTCTTCTACTATCCGCGCCGCGGCGCGGCGAACGTCATCGGGATAGTCGTCGTCGTGGCCGGCGGCCACCGCGCGGGTCTAGTCGGAGGAGCGCGACTGGGAGCCCGGCAGCACGCCCGCCGCGCCCTTTTCGCGCGCCAGTTCAAGGTATATCTGGGTCGTCGCCGGGCTCGCGTGGCCCAGCACCGACTGCACCTCGGGGATCGTGCCGTCGTTGCGCAGCCGGTGGGTGGCGAACGAGTGGCGCAGGGTGTGCGGGGTGATCGTGCTCTCGATTTCGGCGCTGCGCGCATGCCCTTTGATGATCAGCCAGAACCCCTGCCGGGTCAGCCGCCGGCCGCACGCCCAGCAATTTTTCCCGCGCTTCCCGCATGTAGCTGCCCAGCGCCTGCACCACCCGCGGCCCGAAGGGAATCTTGCGCTCGCGATTCGTCCCGCGCCCGCAGTTGACCACCAGCCGGTCGATATCGATGTCGACTGAATCCAGCGCGACGATCTCGCTGACCCGCATGCCGGTGCCGTACAGCAGTTCCAGCATCGCGCTGTCGCGATATCCCTCGGGGGTGGAACTCGCCGCCGCCGCCGCCAGTAAGCGATCCGCCTCGCCGACGGAGATGATGTTCGGGCGTTTCTTGGTGACGCGCGCCCCACCGATGTCTTTGCTCGGGTCGCTCCCCACCACCCCTTCTTCAACCAGGTAGCGATACATCGCCTTGACCGCGGCCAGCTTGCGCGCCTGCGACGACGCCGCGTACTCGCGCGAGATCAACATTTCCAGGAAACCCGACACGGTGGTGGCCGGCACTTCCCAGCCCGCCACCTGGTCGCCCAGGTATTCGGCGTACTGGCGCAGGTCGTTGCCGTAGGCCGCCATGGTGTTTCGCGACAGCCCGCGGGTCTCCTGCAGGTAGTCCAGGAAGCGCTCGATATCCGGCCGCCGCTCCCGGGCCGCACCGCCCGCGGCGGTCGGCGCAGCCGGGCGCTCGGTCGCGCCCGTGGTGTCCTGCGGCCCGGTCATTGCCTACAGGTCCTCTACCAGCACCGCGCGGGCCGGGGCGCCGTCACCCCGGGCCAGCTTCAGCGGCAGGCAGAACAGGTTGTAGGGGCCGGACTCGATCTGCGACAGATCGATCCCTTCCAGGATCACCAGGCGATTGCCCAGCAGGACCCGGTGGGTGTCCTGGTTGGCGTAGTTGTAGGCCTCGACGGACAGGTAGTCGATGCCGATCAACTGCACCCCGCGGTCCACCACCCAGCGCGCGCCCTCGGGCGACAGGCTGACGTACTTCTCCTGGAAGTCGCGGTTGGACAGCAGGTTCTTGTCGGAGTTGGTGGTCTTGAGCAGCAATCGCCGGACCCCCGGAGGGATCTTGGCGGCGTCCAGGTGCTCCCGCCCGATCCGGTCGGTGGCGTTCAACTGAGCCACGTAGGCCGGCCCGCACAACAAAGATAGGTCCACTCGATCGATCGTCGCCGTGCCGTCAAAGAAATGGGCCGGCGGGTCCACGTGGGTCCCCGAATGCGTGCCCATTTGCAGCAACGTAATGTTGGCGCGATCGCCATTGGAAATCCGCGAAGCCGGCTCCAGAACGATCTCCGGATCCTCCGGCCACAGCGGCGTCATCGGCCCGATGCTGATACTGATGTCGTGAATTTTCGTGGCGACCGCTCCTTACAAGCACTGCGGCGAAGGCGCCCGCCGCGCGCGGGCCATCGCCGGTTCTTCCGGGCTGTCACCGGCGCTTTTTCGGGAGGCGGACTTCGCGTCACCGCCGCCGCCATTTCTGCGTCGGGAGCATTATGTTAACACCGCTTGTAGAGCCCCAACCGCAAATCCGCCTCCCCGGCCGCCCCGTCCCTCATCCCCCGGGCGGGTTTTGCCTCCCCCGCAGCCGCACCAGCGCAACCGGCGCCGCGGTCCCCAACACC
>CAYYTN010000246.1:0-4328 GCA_964474495.1 uncultured Chloroflexota bacterium | reverse complement strand
CGACGAACCCGCCACGCTGGAAACACGCGCCGAGCTGCGGCGCGGGCGCGGCAACGGGGAGTAGCGCGGCTACCGGTAGTACGAAGTCGCGCCCGACGGCGGCGGATCGTAATCCCATTGCGGCGCGCCGGTCGCGGCCTTCGCCGCCCTGATCACCTGGCGCCGCTCCCGGCTCGCCTGCACGTCCTCCTCCAGCGCCGCCAAATCAAACGTCTCCGCCAGCGCCACCTGCAACTCCTCACGAACCGCCGCATGCGCCGGATCGTCCGCCAGGTCCTGCCACTCGCCGGGATCGTTTTCCAGGTCGTAGAGCCGCGCCGGAAAGCCGTTCGACTCCATCAGCTTGTACCGCCCGCGCCGGACCATGGCGTTGGTCATCAGCACGCCCTCGCCGTGGTACTCGGCGAACACCGCACGCTCCGGATCGCGCTCGCCCTCCATCAGCGGCGCCAAACTCACCCCATCTCCTTCCACAACTCCCGGGTCCAGCCCGGCCAGTTCCAGCACCGTCGCCGGCAGATCCAGCATCGACGCCGGCTCCGGCACCCGCGATCCCGCCGCAAAGCGACCCGGCGCGCGCACCAGCAGCGGGATCCGCGCCGAATGCTCGTAGAACGTCCGCTTCTGGATCATGCCGCGCTCACCGAGCATATCGCCGTGGTCGCTGAGAAACAGCACCACCGTGTCCTCGGCCAGCCCGCAATCCTCCAGCGTATCCAGCAGTTCCCCGACCTTCTCGTCGATGTAGGTGGTCAGCGCCAGGTACGCCCGCCGCAGGTTGTACAACGCCGTCCGGTCGCTCAGGTCCACGGTGTGCAGACCGTGGAAGGCTTTCAGCATTTGGTCCATCGCCGGGGCGCGTTCGTAGACATCGGCCGGGTACTCGGGCAGGTCGATGGCGGCGTCTTCGTACAGATCCCAGAGCCGCTGCGGGGCGTGGAACGGATCGTGCGGATGGTGGAACGACACGCAGAGGAAGAACGGCCGCTCGTCGGCGCGGGTCCAGTCGCGCGCCACGCTCGGGGCGAAGTCGGCGCGGCGGTCGCGCAGGAACTCCCGCGCCCGCGCCTGGACCTCCTCGTCATAATTGAGTTCCATCCCCCACTGGCGCGGGCCGGCGCTCAGGTAGTCGTGGACCATCCGGGTGGTGTGCAGCGCCGTGTAGTCGCCGGGCGGGAGGTTCTGCGGTCGCGGCGGCAGCCACTGCATGTCCGACGGATAGATGTCGGTCGTCAGTCGGCGCTCGAAGCCGTGCAACTGGTCCGGCCCGGCGAAGTGCATCTTGCCGCTCAGCGCCGTCTCGTAGCCGGCGATCGCCAGGTGATGGCACAGCGTCGGCTGGTCGGCCGACAGGATCGAGGCGTTGTCGTAGCAGCCGACCCGCGAGGCATAGCGGCCGGTCATCAGACTCATCCGCGCCGGCAGGCAGATCGGGCACGGCGAATAGGCGCTGTCGAAGGTCACGCCCTCGGCCGCCAGCCGGTCCATGTTCGGGGTGATCGCCGCCGGGTGCCCGTAGGGGCCGGTGAAATGCGGCGCCAGTTGATCGCACACGATCATCAGGACATTCGGCGTTGCACTCATCTTGGCCTCCCCGGCTGGCCGGCTGCCCGGGATTCTGGCGCGATTCGCTGCCCGGGACAAGCCCGCACGGAGCGTCGATTGACAGGCCGGAAGGGCCCTGAGAAGCTGGCGCCGATCAGGTTGAAGCATCGGGGAGGTCCGACATGGTAGCCAAATCTGTGTTCTCGGCGAGTTTCGCCCGTTTGCTGCAGGGGATCGTGATCGCAATCGCCCTGGGGGTCTTCGGCTCGATCGCGCACCAGTTCCCGGACGCGCAACGGACCATCGGACCGCTGGAGATGAGCCTGGTACACCTGATCCGGACGGTGCTGGCGGGGGCGGCGGCGATCGTGCTGGTGATGATCTTTCCGGCGCTGGTCACCGTGTTGCAGTACGCGGTGCAGAACTCGTTCGGGTCCAGCGCGAGTCGCGCCGCGGCGGCCCCACGGGCGGCTGGCTTCGCGACGGCGCTGGCCGGCACGATCGAGACGATATTGCTCTGGATCGTCGTGGCCAAGGGAGTTGAGTTCGCGCTCACCGCCGACGGCCTGCGCAGCCTCGACTGGCTCACGGCGGCGGTGACGGCGGCGTTCGGGGTTGTGTTCCTGCTGATGCTGTGGCGGGTGAACGCGACGGGCGGTCCGCTCTGGCAGGCGCTGGCCGGTAGTGACAGCCCGACGGCGACCCCATCCGCGGCTGCCCCGTCTGCGCCGGCTCCGCCGGCGCCACCGGAGACGGCGACGGCGACCAACTGCCCGCAATGTGGCTCACCGCACGCCGCGGATGCGGCGTTCTGCGCGGAATGCGGTCACCGCTTCGCGGAGTCCTAGCCGGCGGCTGACCGGGTGACCGGCCGATCCCGCCGAGTACCACTGGCAGACTAAGATCGGCTCCATGAAGTACTGCACCAACTGCGGACACGACCTGGCCGAGGGGCTGCACTTCTGCACCAACTGCGGCCAGGCGCTTGATCTGGATTCGACGGTTCCGGCCGAAACCGGGGAGGCCGCCCCGCGGCCTCCGGCGGCGCCACCGCCACCGGCGCCACCGCCGCCCGCACCGACCGCGCCCGCACCACGAGCAGCGAAAGCCAACCCGCTGCTCGGCGGCCCCGCTCTGATCTTCTACGCAATCCTCGCCGTCGCCCTGCTGGCGCTCCTGTTCCTGATTTTCATGCGCAACGGCGACCCGGCTCCCGCCGAAGCCGTCGCCGCCGCCCCGTCCGCCGCGGAGCCACCTGTCGAAGAAGCCGCCGTCGCGCCTCCGCCCACCGCCAGCCAGGTCCCCACTCAACCGGCCAATCCCACTCCCGCTCCAATCGTCGCCGCGTCGCCCGTTC
Organism: uncultured Chloroflexota bacterium; assembly: GCA_964474495.1. Taxonomy (GTDB): domain Bacteria; phylum Chloroflexota; class UBA11872; order UBA11872; family VXNJ01; genus JASLPR01. The sequence goes on along the minus strand of CAYYTN010000246.1, from coordinate 1,426 downwards.
CAACCCCCACCACCCCGCCACCTTCCCCGACTCCGGAACCCAAACCAACCTCAACTCCAGCACCCTCGGCCAATCCGACATCCCCACCGGCGGCCTCGCCCACAAAGTCGATCCCGGCGGGCAAGGGCACGCCGGCCGCGCCCGTGGCGACCGCAACCGCGATCCCCGCGACCCCGACTCCCACTACCGCCCCGACGCCGGTGCCGACACCCGGCATCTGGGGGATCGCGGTCGCCGACAGCGCCGCCGCGGCCCGGCAGATGCTCGAGAGCGGATCGGCCCCGGCGACCCTGTCGGCGGGCTCCAAACCCTACGCGGCGATAACGATCGGCGGGTTCGGCTTCGGCACCCGGATCAGCTACGTGTGGGACTTCGGCCCCACCGTCATCGAGGGCGCCTACGACACCCGGACCGAGAGTGATGTACTTGAGATCGCCGCCGACATCGATCCCGGGCTGGCCGGCGGCGGGTACGTGCTGATCCTCCTTGTGGGAGATTCTGAATTGCTCCGCCACGAGTTCCAGGTCGATACGGCGAACGTCAGTTTCGGCGCGGTGCAGTTCGCGGAGGCGATCGACGCCGCCGGCCGGCCGCTCGACCCGACCCACGATTTCGCCCGCGGCACCTGGCAGATTCAGGCCGTCGTCACCGGCTACAACGTCCCCGCCGGCTCCGGCATCGACGTGCGCTGGATCGTCAACGGCGCCGTCGTGGCCACCGCCGAGCTTCCCTGGCCGGCCGAAGACACCGGACCTGGCTCGGCGCGAACTCTCTTCTTCCCCTCGCCGACGGCGCCCGGCGGACTCGCCGCCGGCGACCACCGTTTCATCATCGAGTTGAACGGCGTCGAGGTGGTAAACGACGTCTTCCGGGTAGGCTAGCCACCACATGATGTTCAATCGCAACGTTTCGACATTCAGCAGAGGTCTCGCCGGTATCGCCCTCGCGGCGATCCTGCTGGCCGCGTGCGACGACGCCGGTCAGCCCGCCGCGGCGAACACTCCGGCGCCGCCGGCCGAGCCGACCGCGACCGCCGTTCCTGCACCGATCGATACTCCGGAACCACCGCCAACCAGCACGCCCGAACCAGTCCCAGCCGACCCACCCACGGCCACTCCCGAGCCCGCGCCGACCGATACTCCCGAGCCCGCACCCACCGCCACCGCCGAACCAGCCCCAACCAGCACCCCCGAGCCGGCCCCATCCGCCCCGTCCAGCCCCCCCGGCATCCTCGCCGGCATCAACGGCGTCTGGGACGGCATCTGGATGAACAACACCTTCGGCTCCAGCGGCCGCGCCCGCGTCTACATCGATATCCGTGAAGACGGCTGGGCGCTGCTGATGCTCGACCTCGACGGCGGCGTCTTCGGCCTCGGCGATACGCCCGCCATGATCTTTGAAGGCGCCTACGACGCCGGCGGCGCAG
>CAYYTN010000245.1:3979-4330 GCA_964474495.1 uncultured Chloroflexota bacterium | reverse complement strand
GACCGCGAAGGACTCGACTCGGCCGACGAGGATCTCGCCACCCGGGGCGCCGCCGAACTCAACATCCAGATCAACCCCGACCCGGCCCGGGCCTCCGGCCAGCGCGTGGTTGTCAACGACCACGATGTCCACGACGACCTGTACTCCCCGGCCGTCGAAAAGATCGTCTCCGACGTCGCCCGCCATCCCGAAGTTCGCCGCGTTCTCCTCCCCAAACAGCGCGAGACCCTGCGCGCCGGCGGCGTGGTCGTCGCCGGCCGCGACGCCGGTACCGTCGTCTGGCCGCAGGCCGAGGTCAAGGTCTACCTCGACGCCTCCCCCGAGGTCCGCGCCCGGCGCAAGCACGTTGAG
>CAYYTN010000245.1:0-3969 GCA_964474495.1 uncultured Chloroflexota bacterium | reverse complement strand
CCGACTACCAGCAGGTCGTCTCCCTCATGGAGAATCGCGACCGCATCGACTCCGGACGCAAGACCGCCCCCCTCCGCATCCCCGACGGCGCCCTTGTCATCGACACCGACGAGCTCACCGCCGAGCAGGTTGCCACGCAGATCATCGCCGCCTACCTCCGGATCCTCGACTCCGCCGGGACCGCCTGATGGCCACCTCCGACTGGCCCCTCTACCGGCGCACCTTCTACAACCTCTTCATCGGCGTCATGGGCCGCTGGGTGGAACTCTTCACCGACGAGCAGACCGTCGAAGGGCTCGAAAACATCCCGCCCCGGGGCCCCTACCTGGTCGTCAGCAACCATCTCAATTTCTCCGATCCCGAGTACATCTGCCGCGCCTTCCCGGAGCCCATCAACTTCATGGTCAAGAAAGAGCTGTTCGCCTACCCGGTTATCGGTTTTGGGCTCCGCCTGCTCGGCACGTTTCCGGTTGACCGGGCGGGCAACGACTTCGCCGCGGTCCGCCGCGCCCTTGAGTTGCTTGAGCGCGGCAATCCGCTGATGCTCTTTCCCGAGGGCACCCGCAGCCGCACCCACGCCCTGTCCGTTCCGCTGCCCGGCGCCGGCTACCTGGCCCTCAAGGCCGGCGTACCGGTCGTTCCGGTCGGCCTCTTTGGCAGCGAGCACGTCAGCATCACCCGCCTGCCCAGCGGGCCGGCCCGGCGGGTCGGCATGCGCATCGGACGGGTCTTCAACCTCGACCCGCCCGCCGATCTCACCCGTCGCCATTCCTCCGAATGGGCCGCCTGGGAGATGCTGCAGCGCATCGCCCGGCTGCTCCCCGAGCGCTACCACGGCGTCCTCGCCGGCGTCACCGGCAACCCCTTCGATCCGGCGGCCCTCGCCGGGGCCCCCACCCCATGAACCTCGATCTCCCCATCGTCGCCCTTATCGGCCGTCCCAACGTCGGCAAATCCAGCCTCTACAACCGCATCGTCGGCCGCCGCCAGGCCATCGTTGAGGACCTCCCCGGCACCACCCGCGACCGCTCTTACCAGACGGTCAACTGGGGCGGCCGCGACTTCCTGCTCGTCGACACCGCCGGGCTCCACACCCGCGGGCTCGACGAACTCGCTGAAGCCGCCGAAGAGCAGGCCCGCGCCGCCCTCGGCGAGGCCGATCTGCTGGTCCTGGTCACCGATGTCCTGGGTGGCATCACCGACCGCGACCAGGCGGTCGCCGCCGTCGCCCGCCGCGGCGACAAGCCGGCCATCCTGCTGGTTAACAAGTGCGACACCGCTGCCCGCGCCCAGGACGCTCCCGACTACTTCCGTCTCGGCCTCGGCGAGCCACTTCCGGTGTCCGCCCAGCACGGCCACGGCGTCGCCGATGCCCTCGACCGCATCGTGGAGTTGCTCCCCGACACCGAAGCCGTCGCCGATTTGCGTGACGACCGCCCGCGCCTGGCCATCGTCGGCCGCCCCAACGTCGGCAAGTCCTCGCTGCTCAACCTCCTGGCCGGCGAAGACCGCGCCCTGGTCAGCGAGATCGCCGGCACCACCCGCGACGCCATCGACACCACCATCACCTACGACGGCCGCGAGATCCTGCTCGTCGACACCGCCGGCCTGCGCCGGCGCGGCCGCGTCGAGGCCGGCGTCGAGCGCTACTCCGTCCTGCGCGCCCTCAGTTCCGTCCGCCGCGCCGATGTCTGCCTGCTGGTCCTCGACTCCACCGAGGGCGCCACCGACCAGGACGCCCACATCGCCGGCTACGTCGCCGAGTACTACCGCGGCCTGGTCGTCCTGGCCAACAAGTGGGATCTCATCGCCGACGACGAATATTCCGTCCGTCGGGCCGAGGAGAACATGCAAAACCGCCTCGCCTTCATCTCCCACGCCCCGATCCTGCGCATCTCCGCCCTCACCGGCGCCGGCACCGACATGATTCTGCCCACCGCCCTCGAGGTCGACAACGGCACCCGTTTCTCCATCACCACCGGCCGCCTCAACCAGTTCCTCAACGGCTGGGTCGGCCGCCGGCCCCCGCCCAGCCGCGGCGGCCGACCCGCCCATTTCCGCTACGCCACCCAGACCGGCTCCCGCCCCCCGGCCTTCACCCTCTTCTTCAACGATGCCCGCCGAATCCAGCGAAACTACATCCGCTACCTCGAAAACGGCCTCCGCGAAGAGTTCGGACTCCACGGCGCAGCGGTTAAGATGGTGATCAGGGGAAACCGGGAAGAGTAGACGCCCGCGGGCGTGGTTTGGAAAGGCACAGCGCGTGACAACCGGCGAAATCGTCCTCATGGTCGCCCTGTTCGTTACCGCCTACCTCGCCGGCGCCATCCCCTTCGGCCTGGTCATCGGCAAGGTCTTCTACGGCATCGATCTGTTCGCGCTCGGCAGCAAGAGCATGGGCGCCACCAACGCCTTCCGCATCCTGGGCTGGAAGGCCGGCCTGATGGTCTTCGTCGGCGACTTCTTCAAGGGCCTGCTGGTCACCCTCTTCGCCGGGCTCATCCTCCCCGATGCTCCCTGGGTCCAGGCCGGCGTCGCCGTCGTCGCCGTGCTCGGCCACAGCTGGTCCGTCTTCGCCGGTTTCCGCGGCGGCCGCGGGGTCGCCACCGCGTTCGGCGCGGTCTGGGTCATCTACCCGCTCGCCGGGCTGGCCGGCGGCATCGTCTCCATCAGCATCGTCATCATCCTGCGCTACGTCTCGTTGGGGTCGCTGCTGGGCACGGCGGCCGCGGTTCTCGTCGGCGCGATTCTGTACTTCAGCGGTTTCTGGCTCTCTCCCTGGGGCCTCATCTTCATGGGTCCCACCGCCGCGCTCATCATCTGGCAGCACCGGCCCAACATCGGCCGCCTCGCCACCGGCACCGAGCTTCAACTCGCCGAATGGCCCACCTACTGCGCCCGGGCCCGCCAGGCGAAAGACGGCTCCGAATCCGGCGAATAGCGCCGCCGGCTGACCGCGGATTACTCCTTTGAGCGACCACCACCAGCACGACCACGATCATGGCAACGGGCACTCCCACGAGCCGCCCCCCACCCCCAGCGGCTACGAGCCTTCCCTGGTCTGCTCGCATTGCACCGCCGACACCGTGCTCCGCTGCATCCGCTGCAAGCGTCCCTACTGCGTCGACTGCCTGGAGCGCACCGACGCCGGCAACATCTGCTTCGAGTGCCTCGGACTGCCGCCGCCGGCGGTCCAGCGTCGCGCCCGCGCCGCCGGCGAGGTGCTGCGGTTTGTCGCCATCGCCACCGCCATCGCCCTGGTCCACGTCTTCATCAGCATCGACAACGCTTTCTCCAACTGGGGCGTCATCCTCGGCATCGGCGTCGGCTTCCTCCTCGCCACCCGTCTCGATGGCATCCAGCGCGAGCGCGGCATGCGCGGCGCCATCTTCCTCGGCGCCACCTCCATCATCCAGGGCCTGCTTGTCGCGGTCTTCGTCATCGGCGTGCTTGCCAGCGCCGGTGTCGTCGAGTCCGCCGACGGCAGTATCCCGCACGAATCGCTGCCCGAGAATTTCATCGACCTGCTCATCCGCGGCTTCTTCTACTACCTCACCGCCGTCGTCACCGTAATCGCCTACCTCTGGCAGAAGTCCCGCTTCTAGCGTGCCCGAGATCGCGGGCCATTACTTCAAAGAGGTCCGCAAAGGCTGGACCCGGGTTGAGTTCACTGACGGCGGGTCACTGGAACTCCGCCGCGAGGTCTTCTCCGAATTCGGCTTCGGCAACGGACTGACCGTCACCGCCGACGAGCTCCAGCAGGCCCTGCGCGAAAGCCACCTCCGCCACGGCCGCGCCGTTGCTCTCCGTTTCCTGCGCGAACGGCCCCGCAGCACCCTCGAAGTCGACCGTCGCCTCCGGCGTGACGACCTGCCCGCCGACGCCATCGCCGCCGTCCTCGAAGACCTCTCCCGCCAGGGCCATCTCAATGACGCCGACTTCGCCCGCGCCTGGATCGGTTCCCGCCTC
>CAYYTN010000244.1:0-4333 GCA_964474495.1 uncultured Chloroflexota bacterium | reverse complement strand
GGTGGGCTTCGACGGGTGGGCGCACATCGACAACATCGTGTTTGGCTGGGAGGAGGCCCGCGTGCACTACTTCGCCGACCTGGAGCACCTGGACGAGCAACTCGGCAAGATTTTCACGGCCTTGGAGGCGCGCGGCCGGCTGGACCAGACCTACATCGTGCTGCTGTCGGATCATGGCGAGATGCTGTTCGATCACGGGATGGTGTCGAAGGGCGAGATGCACTACGACGCCTGCGTGCGGGTGCCGCTGATGATCGCCGGACCGGGGATGCGGGGTGGGGCGGAACGCGACGAGTTCGTGCAACTGGAAGACATCTTCCCGACCGTCTTCGAGATGGCGGGACTGACCGTGCCGGAGCCGTTGGCGATGCGGTTGCAGTTGGAACACGAGGTGTTGCCGGGAAGCTCGCTGCTGCCGCTGTGTCGAGGGGAGACCCCGGCGGACTGGCGCGACGCGGCCTACGTGGAGAGCTACAACAACATCGACTCGAACACGCCGGCCAACTGGGCCCGGACGGTGCGGACGGCCAGGTGGCGCTACACGATGTATCCGCGGGGCAACGGCGAGCAGCTCTTCGACCTGGTCGATGATCCCGACGAGCAGGTGAACCGCGCTGGGGACCCGGAGTTCGCCGCGGCGCGGACCCAAATGCGGGATCGATTGCTGGAGGCGCTGATCCTGCAGGACTATCCGCATACGCCGCGGGCGCGGTTTGCCTACGACGTGCACTAGGGGCGATTCCGCTGTGATCCGCGGCGGACGGTCAAGTAGCCTTGCGGGTAGCTTCACGGCGTAGAGCCCGTGAAGACCGGCGGCCGCGCAGGCACGGGCCGCCCTCCTTTGAAAGGCAAGACCTTGAAGAAACTCGGCATTGGCGTGGGAGCGGTTGTCGGCCTGGTTGTGCTGGCGGTGGTGGTCGTGGTGGCGTATGTGTTCATTACGGCGGGCTCGGGCGAGGCCAGCGAGCCGATTTCGGCGCCGACGCTGGCGGTACCGGCGGCGGCGCCACCGGCACCTTCTTCTGAATCGCTGGCGCAGGCGGACGAAAAGGCGGGCGGAGAAACTGACGAAGAAATGGCCGCGGAGGAGGCCATGGATGCGGAAATGGCGGAGGAGGCCGAAGCGGAAATGGCCGACGAAGAGATGGCGGAGGAGGAGCACGAGGACGCCGATGCGGCGATGGAGAAGGAAGCCGACCTGGATATGGAAGCGACCGAACCGCCGGAACCGTCGGCGGCCGCGGTGCTGTTCCGGATCGCGCCCGAGGAATCCGAGGTGCGGTTCGTGATTGGCGAAATCCTGGACGACGAGGACAACCCGGTCGTCGGGACCACCGACCAGGTGGCCGGGGACATCCTGATTGACTTTGAAAACCCGGCGGCCTCGCAACTGGGGCAGATACGGATAAACGTCCGGACCCTGCGCACCGACAGCAGCAACCGCGACCGGGCGATTCGTTCGTTCGTGCTGGGATCCGGCAGCGACGCAAACGAGTTCGCGGAGTTCGATCCGGTGGCGCTCGTAGGGCTGCCGGAGGCGGTGGCGGTCGGCGACGTGGTGGAGTTCCAGATCGAGGGCACCCTGACCCTGAAGGGAATCTCCGCGCCGGTGACGTTCGACGTGTCGGTGACGGTCGTGTCGGAAGAGCGGATCGAGGGCACGGCGACCGGCTCGGTTCGGCATGACGCCTACGAGCTGCGCATCCCGGACGCGCGCGGCCGGGTGACCGCGGTGGACGACGTGGTGATTCTGGAAATCGACTTCGTGGCGCCGGCGGTGACGGAGTAGCCGCGACTCCCGGAGCGGGTACTATGACCGCTCGAATCAGAGCAAGAACCTGGGAGGCGCCATGGATCCGATGATCGAGATGCTGGACAGCCGGCTGGCGGAGTTGATTGCCGACGACGCGCGGATCGAGTCGATCGCCGGCGGGTTCATCTTCACCGAGGGGCCGGTGTGGCGGGGCGATCACCTTGTCTTCAGCGACATCCCCAACGGACGCCTGGTGCGCTGGGACGAGGAGCCCGGCGGGCCGGTGGTTTCGACATTTCGCTACCCCAGCGGGAACGCCAACGGCAACACGCTGGATCGCGACGGCAACCTGATCACCTGCGAGCATTGGGGACGGCGGGTCGCGCTGACCGAGGCCGACGGCACCGTGCGAACGTTGGTGGACAGCTACCAGGGCAAGAGGCTGAACAGCCCGAATGACGTGGTCGTGCGCTCCGACGGGAAGGCCTTCTTCACCGATCCGCCCTACGGTCTGATTCCGACGCCCAACAACCCGATTGACGCGGAATTGACCAGCGAGACCGGCCTGATGGCCGTCTACCGGCTGGACCCGGACGGCACGCTGACCCTGCTGGCCGACGACTACGACCGTCCCAACGGACTCGCCTTCAGCCCCGACGAGAGGACCCTCTACGTGGACGACACCGCCCGGCGGGTGATCCGGGCCTACGACGTGGACGCGGATGGGAGCCTCAGCAACGACCGGGTGTTCTTCAGTTTCCTGGGCGACACCGACTTCCACGGCCCCGACGGGCTGAAATCGGACGTCAACGGCAACATCTGGACCACCGGCCCGGGGAGCGTCTGGGTGATCTCGCCGCAGGGCGACGCCCTCGGTCGCATCCGGCCGCCGGAGCATCCGGCGAACCTCGGATTCGGCGGGGCCGACTGGAAGACGGTCTTCTTCACCGCCCAGACCGGCGTCTACCGGATGCCGGTGAAGGTCGCCGGGGTGGCGGTCGGAGCGTAGCGATTCGCCGCCCGCAACCAAACGGGACGGCGGGAAGGCCGATGAACCCGATGATCGAGATGCTGGATGGCCGGTTGGCCGGGCTGATCCCCGGGGACGCCCGGATCGAGCAGATCGCCGGCGGATTCTGGTTCACCGAAGGTCCCGTGTGGCGAGGCGATCACCTGCTCTTCAGCGACTTGCCGAACAGCCGGATCGTGCGCTGGGACGGGGAACCGGGCGGTCCGGTGGTCTCGACGTTTCGCCATCCGATTGGTGACACCAACGGCAACACCCTGGATCCGGAAGGCAACCTGGTCAGCTGCGAGCGCCGGGGCCGGCGGGTTACCCGGACGACGGCGGACGGCACGGTGCGGACCGAGGCGGACAACTACCGGGGCAAGAAGCTGAACAGCCCGAACGACCTGGTGGTGCGCTCTGACGGGAAGATCTTCTTCACCGACCCACCGGGCGGGCTGATCCGGAAGCCGAACAACCCGATCCCGGTGGATCTGCCGAGCGAGACCGGGTTGAACGCCGTGTACCGGATCGACCCGGACGGCACGGTGGTGCTACTGGCCGCTGACTACGAGAGACCGAACGGGCTGGCGTTCAGCCCGGACGAGAAGACCCTGTATGTGGCCGACTCGTCGCACCGGGTGATCCGTGCCTACGACGTGGATACGCAGGGGAACATCGGCAACGACCGGGTCTTCTTCAGTTTCCAGGGCGATCCCGACTCCCGCGTCCCGGACGGGATGAAAGTGGATACCCGGGGGAATGTCTGGACGACGGGGCCGGGGAGTGTCTGGGTGATTTCGCCGCGGGGTGACGCCCTGGGTCGCATCCGGCCGCCGGAGCATGCGGCGAACCTGGCGTTCGGCGCGGAGGACTGGAAGACGCTGTTCTTCACCGCCCGGACCGGCGTCTACCGGATGCGGCTGGAGGTGGCGGGCGTGGCGGTGGGGACCCGGTGATGCGCGCGTGGAGACGGGCGCTGCCGGCGGGCCTTTTGCTGATCGGCCTTCTGGCGGGCTGTGCCCGGGATTCGGGGGACGGCGTGGCGACGACCGCGCCGCCGCCGCCGGCGCCGGCGGAAGAGGTGGAAGCGCCGGCGGTCTCGGAGCCGTTGCCGAAGGCCCCGGACGGGGACGAGCCCGAGCGATCCGCCGAGCCGCTGGAGTCGGAGGAAGAGCAGGCCAGCGGGACATCAGCCCCGCCGGACACGGCGCCGGTTGATTTGCCGGAATCGGGAGCGGCCGAGCCGCCGGAGGAGAAAGTGGCTGCGCCACCGCCACCGGCAGAGGAAGAAATGGCGGTGCCGCCGGCGGAGGAGAATGTGGCTGTGCCACCACCGCCGGAAATCGTGCCGATCGAGCTGATCCCGATCGCCTTCGGCTTCGACGACCCGGTACACGTCACAAGCGCCGACGACGGCACCGGGCGGCTATTCGTGGTCGAGAAGCCGGGCCGCGTGCAAATCGTGCGGTTCGGCGAGCGGCTGGACGAGCCGTTCCTGGACATCACCGACGTGGTGACGGTCTTCGGGCAAGAGCAGGGGTTACTCAGCATCGCCTTTCACCCGGAGTTCA
>CAYYTN010000243.1:2343-4358 GCA_964474495.1 uncultured Chloroflexota bacterium | reverse complement strand
ACCGTGATCTCGCGCACGTGATCGCTCACCTGGTCCACCAGCGCGCCGTAGTCCGACGCCTTCCCGGTGTGCCGGGCCAGCGCCCCGTCGATGCCGTCCACCAGCAGGGTGAAGACGAATAGCGCCGAAGCCGCCCGGGGCGCCGGCTCGATCAGCAGCACGATCCCGACTCCCAGCGGCAGTTGCGCCAGCGACACCGCGTTGGGCGGCACCCCCAGCTTCGCCAGCGTCCAAATGGCCGGCCACAGCGCCGCCCGCAGACCCTGCCGAAACGGTCCCAGGATCAGCTTCTCCAGCCCCGAATACGAATCCGCACCCATGCCCGATTCTAGAGCCGTCCTCAAGCCCCGGGCCTTTCCAACCCGCATCAGCTGGAAGAGCTAGGAGCCCGGTGGGTCCGCTGCCAGAGCGACAGACAGCGTACGTCCGCTACCAGAGCCAGGGACCCTGTGGGTCCTAGATGCTCCACTCCGGCAGACCCTCCGGCTGCTTCCCCTCGTATTGCACCGTCACCCCCGCCGGCTCTTCGATCACCTTCAGTACCGACACATAGCTGTCCCGTCCGTATCCCTGCGACTCCGCCCGCGCCATCAGTTCGTACGCCGAGTGCGCCACACTCAACGGCACCTGCAGGCTCGTCGCGTGCTGTATCGCCAGCCGGATGTCCTTGTGCCCCAGCGCGGTCATGAACCCGGGGCTGAAGTCGCGATCCTCAAAGACCTGCGAAATGCCGCTCAGGTGTCGCGCCCACGCCGGCGTCTTCGAGAACGCCGTCACCATTTGCTCCAGCGTCAGCCCGCTCTTCACCCCCAGGACGGTCGCCTCCAGCGCCGCGCACAGGATCGTCACATTCAGCATGTTGTTCACCAGCTTCAGCGCCGACCCGGTACCCACCGGCCCTACGTGTTCCACCGAATCGGCCATGCAATTCAGCACCGGCCGCGCCCGCTCCAGGGCCTCCTCATCGCCGCCCACCACGAAGCCCAGCGTACCGTCCTCCGCGGATACCGGACCGCGCAGCATCGGCGCGTCCAGCACCGCGATCCCCCGCGGCTCCAGCCGCCGCGCCAGGTCGATCACCGTCGCCGGATCGATCGTCGACTGCTGCACCAGGACCGTCCCGTCCCGGGCCGTCTCCGCCACGCCGCCCGCGCCGAACACCGCCGCCTCGACGTGGGCCATCTCCGGCAGCACCGTCAGTACGACGTCCGCGCCGTCACTAGCGTCGGCCGCGCTGATCGCTCCTCGCGCCCCATCTCCCTCCAGCGTTCGCACGGCTGCCGGATCGGTATCAAACACGGCTACCTCGTACCCGCCCTTCATGATGTTGCGCGCCGCGCCGCCACCCATCAGCCCCACGCCGATCACCGCCACCTTCGCAATTGCCATGCCGTAGCTCCTGTTCCGGATTCTCTGCGCGCCCCAGCATGCCACGCCCGCCCTGTGGGTCTCACCTCGACTGGCCGCGTTCAACCGGGACTGCGGCTAGAACAACAGTCCCGGAGGGACCCTGCGGGTCAGACGAGCACCGGCGCCGTCGCCTCCCGCGGCCGCGCCAGTTGCCGGTATGCCGCCCAGGCCGCCGCCAGCCGGCGAACCCCCTCCTCCATCTCGGCCGCCTCATGCACGTATGGAATCCGCAGCTGGTCTCGGTGCCCACCCGCGGGCGACATCATCGGCCCGGAAAGCACCGCCACCTGGTGACGTTGCGCCACGTTCGCGAACTCGTCCGCATCCCCTTCCGGGATCCGCACCCATAGCGACAGCCCGCCCCGTGGCGGGTCCCAGGTCCAGTCAGGCAGCGATTCCCGCAGCAGCGCCGTCAGCCGTTCACAGCGCCGCCGCACCAGTTCCCCGCGCTCCGCCCGCGCCGCCGCGATCGTCGGCACCAGCTTCGCCGCCACCATCTGCGAGACGATGCTCGATCCCAGGTCCAGGCCGACCTTGCGCCGCGCCAGGCGATCGATCAACGGCGCAGCCGCCCGGATCCACCCCCCCCCCCCCCCCCCCCAAAA
>CAYYTN010000243.1:0-2333 GCA_964474495.1 uncultured Chloroflexota bacterium | reverse complement strand
ATTCGTATCCGCGCAGCGAGCGCGACGTCGTCGGTCGCCACCAGGCCACCGTCGCCCGCGCCGCAGACGATCTTTGTGGGGTACAAGCTCAGCGCGGATGCCACCCCCCGGCCTCGCGGAGCGCCCCCTGCGGCCTGGGCGGAGTCGTCGATCACCGGCACCCCGGTTTCCTTCGCCAGCCGCGCCACCGCCCGTCCGGCCGCCTCCGGCATAACCGTGCCGGTCGGCGCCTGGAAGGTCGGCACCAGGTACACCAGCGCCGGGGGAGTGCGCCCCAGCGCCTCGCCCAGCGACTCCAGGTCCGCTCCGTCCTTGTGCACCGGCACCGGGATCATCCGCGCCCCGGTCGACCGAATGGCATCGACCGCCCCGATGTACGTCGGGTCCTCCACCACCACTGCTTCTCTGGGCCGCAAGTACATCTGCGCCAGCAGCGAGATCGCCTGCTGACCCCCGTTGGTGATCAGGATTTCCTCCGGGTTCGTCGGCACGCCTTCTCCGGCCAGGTGCTCGGCCACCGCCTGGCGCAGTTCCGGTATCCCCAGCGCCTCATAGCCGGCTTCCGCCACCTGCCGGGCAACCTCCTCCGGGTCCAACCCCGTGATTGCATCGGCCACGACCGGCGCCCCGCCCAGCGCCGCCCGCGTGAACAGCGTCACCGATTCCTTCACCGCCATCGCGCCGCCCAGCAGGTCGCCCGCTTCATCCGTCGCCACGCCGGGCGCCATCCCCGCCGTCCCGCCCAGCACCCGCGTCCCGCTGCCCTGGCGGCTCTCCACCAGCCCGTCCTGCCGCAGCAGGTCATAGGCCGTCACCACGGTCGTTCGGCTAACCGCCAGCGTGCGGGCCAACGTCCGCTCCGCCGGCAGAACTTCTCCCGGCCGCAGGTCTCCCCGTTCGATCGCCCCCCGCACTCCCTCCGCCAGCCGCCGGTACAGCGGACCTTCCCCCATCGCCCATCCGCCGAGCGCATCCACAACCGTCATATCCGATCTCTGCGTATCTGGAACATATTCTTGCAGTCTCCGCCCCGGTTTTTAATACCAATTTTAGCCAGTTGGCTATTGAATGTAGCACGATGGTCACCGACAATCAATACCAATAAAGGCAACAGCGCCGGAGAATGAGTCCAATAGTAAAGAATTGGACTTAGATACCGGCCAGGCAGGGGGGCCAATGATTTCCGTCTACTGCGAAGGCCACGACGGCCACGCGCTCATCTCCACCGGCAATATCACTGCCTTGCAGCGGATCACCGACGGACTCAAGGTCGCCTTCATCTGCACCTGCGGCCACGCCGGCGAGTGGCTCATCAAGCGAGAGGGCGAAGCCGAGGTCGAGTCTGAAGCCGAGCCCGCCCCGAAGCGCATCCTCGACAACCCCGACCCGCTGCCGGCCTCCCGCCACGCCGGCGTCGCGCCGGCCTGGCTCGGCCTGATCCGTCGGTAGAGGGGAATCCCCGTGGCCCGGCCTGCGTGCAGGCCGGGATCCCGGTCGCGCGGCGTTTGCCGGGGTCTGCGGCCGGATGGAGGCTTCCTTGCGGCTGTTCGGGCCAGGCTTCCTCGCGTCCGCTGGATAATGAAGTACAGCCTGTGGCTGCCGCGGCTGCGGTCGCGTCGTGTCTTGAAGCGCCCGTAACCGGGTCAGGCTAGGAATCGCCCTTGGGGGCCCTGGGGACCCAAATCTCTTCATCAACCCCCGCCAGCTCCGCCTGCCGCCGCGCCAGCTCAAACAGGTAATTCGAAAGCTGGTTTATGTATTCCAGTTCCGCTGTCTTCAAGGATCGCGTCTCGTGCAATCGTTGCGCCGCCCGTTCCGCCCGGCGGCACACCGACCGGCACAGGTGAATCGCCGCCGCCCCCGGGTCGCCACCGGGAAGGATGAAGTTCGTCAGCGGCGGCAGGCCGGCCGCCAACGTCTCCTTCGCCGCGATCATCTCCTGCAACTCCGCCTCCCCCACCCCCACGGCGTGCCGCGACTCCGGGTCGGCGATCCCGGCGCCCAGCTCCAGCAATCTCCGTTGCAGCCCCAGCAGCGCCTCTCCGACCGCCGCATCCGCCACCAGCGAGCGGGCCAGCGCCAGCGCCGAGCCCAGCTCGTCCAGCGAACCCAGCACCTCCATCAGCGGATCGGTCTTAACCGTCTCCCCGCCGAAGTAGGCCGTCGTCCGCGGATCGTCCCGGCGTTCTGCCACATTCCCTCCAATCGGCTCGCATCACGATTCCAAATATAATCGGCTGTGCCCAAACGAACCGCAGAATCCCATCGCTCCCGGTCGGGCCCCCCGCCGCCCCCCGCCGCCCACATCAGCGTGCGCGGCGCGCGCGTCCACA
>CAYYTN010000242.1:1450-4374 GCA_964474495.1 uncultured Chloroflexota bacterium | reverse complement strand
GCCTCGGCCTCGAGTTCCCGGTGGTCGGCGAGATTGACCGCGACCTGGTCATCCAGGGACTCGACGCCTATCCCCTCGACCGCCGTGAATCCTTCCACCCCGTCAACATAATCGTCGATGCCGACGGCGCCGTCGAAGTCGCCAGCTACTCCAGCGGCGCCATCGGCCGCATCGGCGTCGAGGAGGCCCTGCGCTTCCTGATCTAGCTCAACTCGCCGGCAACAGACTCGGATTCGGCCGGAACGCCGGCCACCGTTCCTCGCCGGCATAGTTCGTCAGCCGCAGCAGCAGCGTCCCATCCGGCGTCGTCAGGTAGATCTCCGGGTTGTAGTCGCGCTCCGACACGAATGCGATGAACCGCCCGTCCGGCGACCACGCCGGTGCCTCATCCGCCGGCAGTTCACCCTCCACCGGCACCGGGATCACTTCCTCCTCCGTCCCATCCGCGTTCATCAGGTACAGGCGAAACGATCCCTCCCGATCGCTGCTAAAAGCGATCCGTGACCCGTCCGGCGACCAGTCCGGCGAGGCGTCCACGCCCGGCGCGTCGGTCAGCCGCACAAGCTCCCCGCCCTCCACCGCCACCACGTAGATATCGAAATCGGTCGTCCGCGCCGAGCCGAAGACGATCCGGTCGCCGCGCGGGGACCAGTCCGGCTCCACGTCCGCCGCCGGATGCTCCGTCAGCCGCGTCTCCTCCCCCGTCACCACCTCGATTGTGTAGATATCCGTATTCCCCTCGCGCATCGAATGAAACGCGATCCGCGTCCCGTCCGGCGACCACGTCGGATGCAGATCGTCGCCCTCCGACGTCGTCAGCCTTCGCACGTTCAGCCCGTCCGGGTCCATAAGCCAGATATCGAACTTCCCGTCCAGGTTCTTCGAATACGCAATCGTCTCTCCGTCCGGACTGAATGCCGGCATCACCTCATCGCTCGGCACGTTCGTCACCTCCGCCTGGCCTTCGCCATCCGCGCCCATCTGCAGGATGTTCAAATCCCGCCCCTGGTCGCGCTGGAACACGATCAGGTGCTCGCTCAGCGCCCGCGGCGCCTCCGTCGGCACCGGCGGCGGGACCGGTGTCGGTGTCGCCGTGGCGGTTGGTTCCGGAGTCGCCGTCGGCGTCTCCGTCAGCCTCGGCACCGACGTGATCGTCGGCGTTGGCGTCGCCGGGAACACCGGACTCGCGTCCACCGTCGGTCGCGCCGTCGGAAACAGCACCGGCGCCGCCGCCGTCCGTCGCGGTCTTGGCGTCGCCCGCGCCGCTCCCGGCGCCACCGGGGTCAGCGTCGCCGTCGCCGTCGGGGCAGCCGTCGGGACCACCGTCGCGTCGGCCGCCGGCGTCGCCGTCACCCTGACCACCACCCGTTCCACCACCCGCTCGCCGGTTGTGCAGGCCACCAGCAACAGCAGCGATCCCACCGCCAGCCCGCTCGCCAATCGCACGCGCAACAACCCCTTCGCCAGCCCACCCGTCAGTCGCATACGCCGCAACCCCGGCCTAGCCCAGGTCGGCCAGCAATCCGTCCAGCGCCCGTTTCGCGTCGCCGTACAGTTCCGGCCCGGTATCGCCAAAGCTCCTCCCCGCCAGCGCCAGGTGCGGCTCCAGCGTCAGGTGCGAGCCGATCCGCTCGTCCCGCGCCGCCCGCAGCAGTTCCGGCCAGCGCGCCTTGCCGGTCCCCGCCAGCACGATCTGACCCGGGCCCAGCACGTCCTTGATGTGGAAATAGGCGATCCAGCCCTTCAGCGCCTCCCACGCCTCGTCGTACGGATCCACCCCCGCCACCACGAAATTGCACGCGTCGTACACCATCTTCAGGTTCGGCATGTCCAGCGTTTCAAAGATATCCACGCACGCCGCCACGCCCTCGCCATAGAGTTCGCTCTCGTTCTCCACCACGACGATCAGCTCTGGCATCTCCCTCGCCGCCAGCTCCGCGATCGCCCGCAGCCGCCGCAGCGCCTCGCTCCGTGTCTCCGCCGACGCCGGCCCCTCCGGCACGTACGAAGAAAACACCCGCAAATACGGCGACTTCAGATACTTCGCCGCCCGCAGCGCTCCGCGGAACCGCTCCAGGTCGGGCTCAAATGGATCGCCCACCGGGTACTTGCCCACCGGCGATGCGATCCCCGCGCACGCGATCCCCGCGGCCTTCAGCGCCTCCGCCATCCCCTCAAGGTCGGCCTCGGTCGCCTCGTTGACCACCTTCTGCTCGCCGCCCTCCAGCCGAAACCGCCGGATCTCCACATTCGGGATTCCCAGCTCGTTCAGTACCACCAACTGCTCCACGAACATCTCCGTGATCTCGTCCCCCAACCCGCTGAGCTCCCAGTGCATCCGCGCATTCCTTTCTTCCGGCCGGTGAACTCACCGACCGCGCAAATCTCTAGCCCGATCGGTCCAGCAACGACGAAAACGCCTCCTGCGGAATATCCACCTGGCCCACCCGCTTCATCCGTTTCTTACCCGCCTTCTGTTTCTCCAGCAGCTTGCGCTTGCGGGTCACGTCACCGCCATAGCACTTCGCCAGCACGTCCTTGCGCATCGCCGGCACATTCTCCCGCGCCACCACCCGACCGCCGATCGCGCCCTGCAACGCCACCGGGAAGAGCTGCCGCGGGATCACCTTCTGCAGCCGCTGCACGATCTCCCGCACCCGCACCGTGCCGCTCTCCCGGTCCGCGATCACCGACAGCGCGTCCACCCGCTCGCCATTCACCAGCACATCCAGCCGTACCACATCCGCCGCCCGGTATTCCGAAAGCTCGTAGTCCATCGACGCGTACCCCCGCGTCGCCGACTTCAACCGGTCGAAAAAGTCGATCAACAGTCCCGCCAGCGGCACCTTGTAACTCAGCAGCACCCGCGTCGGTTCCAGGTACTCAATCTCGCCGATCTCGCCGCGCACCTGCCGCACCAGTTC
>CAYYTN010000242.1:0-1440 GCA_964474495.1 uncultured Chloroflexota bacterium | reverse complement strand
CTCCGCCGGCGCCACCACGCTCAGGTCCGCCCACGGCTCCTTCACGACCTCCAGGTTCGACCGATCCGGCAACTCCGACGGCCGCCCCACCATCGCCACCGTCCCGTCGTGGTGTGTGATCTCGTACTCCACACTCGGATTCGTCATCACCAGGTCCAGGTCGTACTCGCGTTCCAGGCGCTCCCGCACGATCCCCATGTGCAACAGCCCCAGGAATCCCACTCGAAAGCCAAACCCCAGCGCGCCCGATTCTTCGGGCTCAAAGGTCAGCGCCGAGTCATTCAGCCGCAATGTCTCCAGTCCTTTGCGCAATGCCGCGAAATCGGGCGGGTGTTCCGGGTACACCCCGGCGAACACCATCGGTTTCGCCGGCTCGTAGCCCGGCAGTGCCTCCACCGCGTCGTCCCCCAATCGCAGCAGGGTGTCGCCCACCGGGCAGTCCTGGATGTCCTTCAGCCCGGTCCCCACGTAGCCGACCTCGCCGGCCGTCAGCCAGTCCACCGGCTGAAAGGCCGGCGTGAAGATACCCACCTCAAACGCCTCCGCGTCCTGCCGGCTCCCCGGCAACCGGATCCCATCGCCCTTCTGCAGCCAGCCGTCCACCACCCGCACATAGGCCATCACTCCCCGGTGCTTGTCGTAGCTCGAATCGAACACCAGCGCCCGCAGCGCCCGGTCCTCATCGCCGACCGGCGGCGGCAGCCGCTTCACCACCGCCTCCGCCACCTCCCGTACCCCCGCCCCGGTCTTCGCCGAAAGTTCCAGGATCTCACCGACGTCCACTCCCAGAACCTCGGCGATCTCGCCCTTCACCGCCTCCGTCCGCGCCGAGGGCATGTCCACCTTGTTCACCACCGGCACCAGGTCCAGGTCCAGCTCCAGCGCCTTGTAGATATGCGCAACCGTCTGCGCCTCGATTCCCTGCGAGGCGTCCACCAGCAGCACCGCCCCCTCGCACGCCGCCAGCGCCCGTGACACCTCGTAGGAGAAGTCCACGTGCCCCGGCGTGTCGATCAGGTTGAACTGGTACCCCTCGCCGTCATCGGCCGCGTACTCCATCCGAATCGCCGTCGCCTTGATCGTGATCCCGTGCTCGCGCTCCAGGTCCAGCGTATCCAGCAACTGCTCCCGCATATCGCGATCGCTCACCGCCGAAGTCATCTCGATCAAGCGGTCCGCCAGCGTGGATTTCCCGTGGTCCACGTGGGCGATGATGCAGAAGTTGCGGATGCGTTTGAGGTCGGCGGCGCTCATTCCGACAATTCTAATTCAGGCGACGTCATTCCCCACGCCATCACTCCCACCAAATCGCGCCCGCGTTTTCTCCCACAATCCCCGCGCCTCCTCCGCCCCCAGCAGCAACATCCCGCCCCCGTACACCGCCGCCCCGGCCAGCACGTACACCGCCAGCCACCCGGCGTTCGCCACGCTCGACGCCCC
>CAYYTN010000241.1:0-4377 GCA_964474495.1 uncultured Chloroflexota bacterium | reverse complement strand
CCGCCGCCGCCACCCGCCTCACTCCCGAACTCCACGCCGCCGGCCACCCCACCTGGTCCCCGGCCGGCGACCGCATCGCGCTCGTGGTTCAGCAACGCAGTGGCCGCGACTACCAGCTCGCCCTGATCTCCCCGGCGGGCGGCGATCTCACCCTGCTCACCGACGACCCGGCCTACAACGCCTTCCCCACCTGGTCGCCCGACGGCGCCGCCCTGGCCTTTGTCCGCGATCCCGGCGGGCTGACCGAATCCGACAAATCCGGCTGGCGCATCTCCACCATCGCCGGTTCCCGGGGCGTCCTTCGGGCCGATCAACGGAGTCCAGGTCAGCGGCGCCGAACCCGACTGGGGCCCCGCCCCGCCCGCCGGCGACTAGCCCTCCCGCGGCTCGGAAACCGACCTTCGGCCGCCACACAACGAAGGCCCGCCGGTCGGCGGGCCTTCGCTCTTTCCGCGCGGACTGCTAGAGCCGGGGCGATCGGGCCCCGATTAGACCTGCAAGCCCAGCCGCTCCACCGTATCCGCCTGCGGCAGACCGGTCTCGCGGTCCCAGCCGCGCGACTCGTAGTAGTCCTGGGTCTCCCCGCGGACCTGCTCCTCGGTGAGCACCTGGTCGCTCATCGGCCCCATCGCCATCGGCTGGTGGATGCGCCAGGGCATCACGTCGTCCGCGGTCGTCCAGCCCTCGCGGATGTTGAACTGCCGCGCCATTGTGATGCCGCGCTCGTAGGCGTCGTCCAGTTCCTGCAGCGTCATGTCCCAGCCGGTCGCCGCATTCAGCAGCTCCAGCTTCAGGTCATCGTCGTAGGATAGGAACTGGCAGATGCCCAGCGTGTTGGCCAGGCTGTTGCGCTTGTGCGCCGAGCCGCAGTGATCGCCGCCCACCGGCGCCACCGCGAACTGCCGCCGCATGTTCTCCATCGCCCGCGGATCGTGCATGCCCAGGTCGACGCCTTTCACCGCCATCACGTATTTCTCGCTGTCCTTGCCGATCTTGCGCGCCGCGTGGGTCGCGCCTTCGGCCAGCACATCGCCAAAGCCCTTGCGGTAGGCGATCAACTCCAGCCAGCGCAGCACATCCGCGCCACGCCCGAACGTGAGCTCCTCACCGCCCAGGTCCTCCGGCGTGACCACGCCCATCTCGGCCATCTCCATCGCCCAGGCCAGCACCGACCCGGCCGAGATGCTGTCCATGCCCAGGTAGTTCACGACCTCGGCGCTCTTGCACACCGCCATGATGTCGGTAACGCCCAGGTTGCTGCCGATCGCCGCCAGCGTCTCGTATTCCGGTCCCCCGTACTTCGGGTCCACCGTGAGCTTTGCCGTCTCAATCCGTACCCGTTTTTTGCAGTTCACCGAGCAGCTATAACAGCCATCCATCCGCTCCAGCACGTTTTCCTTGATCGACACCGCGTCCGTATTCTCCGCACCCTCCAGCACGCCATCGCGGAAGTTGTGCGAGATCACATGCCCTTCCAGCTGCTTGCTCTTCACCAGCGCGCCGGTGCCCGTGCTATGGAACATGAAGTGCGGCTGCCCCTCGGCGAACGTATCGCGGGCCACCCACTGGGCGGTCTCCTTGATCGGCTCCATGTCGGCCGGGATAACCCGTCCGCTGCCGCGCACGGCGATCGCCTTGAGGTTCTTCGATCCCATCACCGCGCCCATCCCCGCCCGGCCGGCGAACTCATTCAGGTCGTTCACGATGCAAGCAAAGCGCACCAGGTTCTCGCCGGCGGGCCCGATCTGCGACACCCGTATTCGGCTGTCCTCCAGCTCTTCGCGAATCCCTTCCTCCACATCGCCGGTGATCTTGCCCCACAGGTGCGCCGCGTCGCGGATTTCCACCGCGTCATCCTTGATCCACAGGTACACCGGCTTCTCCGCCTTGCCGGTGAACACGATCCCGTCCCAGCCGGCCATCTTCAGCTCTGCCCCCCAGAAGCCCCCGGCCTCCGCCTCGCCGTACAGGCCCGACATCGGCGACTTGGCGCCCACGCTGTGTCGCGCGTTACCCGGCACCGGCGTCCCGGTCACGGGACCGGCGGCAAAGATCAACATGTTCTCCGGCCCCAGCGGGTCGGCGCCCTTGGGCAATTCCTTCAGCAGGTAATGAGCGATGAACATCCGCCCGCCCACGTACTTGCGATAGAACTCCACCCCCGGCTCTTCCGTCCAGATCCGTCCCTCGGTCAGGTCCACCCGCAGAATGCGGTTGTTAATCGAATGCGCCACGCTCGCTACCTTTCTTGTCCGCCGGTCATCGGCGGCACGAATTCCACCAGGTCACCCGGTTTCAATTGCGACTCACGACTCCCCAGGTCCCGGTTCAATCCCACAACCAGCGGCAGATCCTCCGGAACCCCGTGGGCCAGCAGCAGGCCGCCCACCGTCGATCCCGTCGTCACCTCGATCTTGCGGATCTTCCCCTCACCGGGGAAGAAGCGACCCACCCCCGCGTGCACCCGCACGTGGACGGTCATTACGTCGCTCTTCTCCGCCGTCTCGTCGCCGTTCATGGTCCGCAATTGTCCCGGAACCGGCGCCCCCGGCACAAGTCCAGTCCCGGCCGTCCCGCCGCCTCGTCATCCGTCCTTCAATTCGTCTTCGATTCCACCCCACCCGACACCCGACTAGACTAGATGCCCGATCCCCGAAATTAGGGACCCGCCAGAGGAGCGCGCCGTGGAACGACCGACTTTGGTGCCGATGCGCCAGGAACTCGACAACACCCGGATCGACGACTTCGAGGCCACCCTGGCCCGCAAGATCCGCGACCACCTGGCCACCGCCTCCTTCAATTCCGGCGACACCGTGGCCCTGGGCGTCGGCAGCCGCGGCGTCACGCCGCTGGTCGCCGCCGTCTCCACGATCGTCCGCGAACTCAAAGCCGCCGGTCTTGAGCCGTTCATCGTGCCGGCGATGGGCAGTCACGGCGGCGCCACTCCGGAGGGTCAGGAAGCCGTCCTCGCCGAATACCGCATCACCGAATCGGTCGTCGGCGCCCCGGTCCGCGCCTCGATGGAAACGGTCGTCACCGGCAAAGGCCCGCGCGGTTTCGAGTACCTCATGGACGCCAACGCCTACAACGCCGACCACGTCGCGGTGCTCGGCCGGGTCAAGCCCCACACTGACTTCCACGGCGACATCGAGAGCGGCCTCTGCAAGATGACCGCGGTCGGCTTCGGCAAGCAGAAGGGCGCCGAGCGCATCCACCAGCACGGCCTGGCCGAATCGATCCCCGAATCCGCGCAAGTGGCGGTCGACACCGGCAAGATCCTCATGGGCGTCGCCATGGTCGAAAACCCGCTTGACGAGCCGGCCTACGTCGAGGTCGTCGGCGGGGATCGGTTCCACGCCACCGACCGCGATCTGCTTGAGAAGGCCAGTGCGATCCTGCCGGTGCTGCCCGCCGACGCGCTGCACATGCTGATCGTCGACGAAATGGGCAAGAACATCTCCGGCGCCGGCATGGACACCAACGTCATCGGCCTATTCCGGCTGCTCGGCGAAGGCCCCCGCACGCCCGACTACCGCTACATCACGACCCTGCGCCTCACCCCCGAATCCAACGGCAACGCCACCGGCATCGGCATGGCCGACCTGGTCACGCAGAAGCTGGTCGACGACATGAACCCGGACTACACCTACATGAACTGCCTGACGTCGATGACCGTCCAGGGCGCCCGGGTGCCGATGACCCTGCCCACCGACCAGGCGGCCATCGACACCGGGCTCGGGCTGGCGCGGCGCGCCGCCGGCTCGGACACCCCGCTCATGGCGCGCATCACCAACACCATGGAGCTACAGCACTTCCACGCCAGCGAGCCGCTCGCCGAGCAGCTTGAGGCGGCCGGATCCGCCACCCGCGACGGCGACCCGGTCGCGCTCCAATTCACCGCCGCCGGCGACCTGGCCGATCTCAACGGCGGCTGATCCCAGCCTGGTTTTCCCCTTGGCCCGGGCCTCCCGGCTGAACTAGCTTCGTAGGCGGAGAAGGCGGGCAACCCACGCCCGTCGCAAGCACCAGACCTGGGGGCACCAGTGACCTATATCGATCCCGTCGAAGCATCACCCGACAACTACAAACTGCTCATCGAAGAAGGCAACACCCGCCTGGTTGAGATGCGCATCAAGGCCGGTGAAAGCGACATCACCCACTCGCACCCGTCCGAGCTGGTCTACTTCGTCAAGGGCGGCAAGGCCCGGGTCCACATGGAGAACGGCGACACGATGGAAGCCGAATTTTCCGGACGGTGGCGTGATGGCTCACGACGCCTGGACCCACCGCGTCGAGAACATCGGCGACAACGACATCCACGCCATCATCTTCGAGACGAAGTAGCCCCGAGACGACTCCAAACCGTGGATTGGGCGG
>CAYYTN010000240.1:0-4382 GCA_964474495.1 uncultured Chloroflexota bacterium | reverse complement strand
GTTCGACGCGCTGACGGTGGAGAAGCCCTGGCGGGGCGCCCACAGCCTGTTCCACGCGCTGAAGATCATGCGCGATGAGCTGGGTGGCGGGCTGGACCCGGCGGTGTTGCGCGATTTCATCATGGCGCTGGGGCAGTTGCTGGCGGCGCCGGAGGCGGCGTAGCGAGGGGCCGGTCGAGGCGGCGGGCGGCCCGACGAGGGGCCGTGGTGGCGCGGCGGGCGGCGTAGCCGGGGAGAATGGACCGGGTGGTGGGGTGGCGGGTGGCGCAACCAGGGAGAACGGACCGGGTGGTTGCGCGGCGGGCGGTGGAAAGCGGCGAGCCCGATCGCCGGGGGCGCGACGATCGGGCAGGGGGGGACGGCTAGGAGATCGTGAGGCTGGATTCCTTGGGGACGATTATCCAGGCTGCCACGTAGAGCAGGAAGGCGGTGCCGCCGGAAAGGATGAGTCCGGCCAGGAGCGCGAAGCGCACCAGGGTGGGGTCGGCCTGGAAGTAGTCGGCGAGGCCGCCGCCGATGCCGCCGAGCATGCGGTCCGTTTCGCTCCGGTAGAGTCGCTTGTCCATTTCCGATCTCCCGTCGGTTCGTTGCTGGCTACGTGGAGAGATTAGGTCCGTGGTGGGGCGCGAACATCGCCACAAATCCCTAATTTGCCGGGCGGGATACCGGTCCCAAAGGACTAGACCAAAAGGCCGCGGAAGCGGGCTCCACCCCTGGGGCACACGGCAAATCGTACCGAAACTTGGGACGGAACTTATTGCCCGACCCGCTTTGCGGGGGTAGCCTTTGTACTCCGTAGGGGAGGACGGCGTGGTCCGAGGACCGCGCCGTAGGCGCCGAGGGACTACCAGAAGGGGAACGCGGAAGTGTCAGCAGCCGAACCGGCGTTGGTCGAAGTACGGGCAGAATACCTGTCGGTCTTCAAGGCCATGGCGCGGGTGGATCTCGAGGTCTGGGACGACAACGAGCGACGGCTGTATGAGGGGCAGATCCTGAGTGTGGCCGAGAACCGGGTGATCCTGACTTTCACGCCGGAGGGGAATGAGGCGCTGGACGGGGAGAAGGGGAACGAGGCGACGATCTGCTACACGGACGAGGGGGACCTGTACCGGGGGAACTGCCGCGTGCTGATGGTGGACCGGCTGAAGGTGCTGAAGGTGACGGTGAGCCGGCCGACCGAGGTGAGCCGGTCGCAGTTGCGGTCGTCGATTCGCTGGGACACGAAGCTGGAACAGTGCACGCTGCACAAGGCGGACCAGGCCGACCCGAGCGCCTGGGAGAGCTACCCCTTCATCGTCTCGAATATCAGCAGCGGGGGGTTCGGCGGGCAGACCGTGATCGGCGTACCCACCGGGGCGGATGCCAAGGAATTGCTGTACACGATCGAGATCGCGCTGCCGTGGAACTTCGGCACGGTGACCCTGCCGGCGGCGATGTTGGGCAGCGATCCAACGGTGGTCGACGGGCGCCCGGGGTGGCGCTATCGAGCGCGCTTCATCGACGCGCCGGCCGAAGACCAGGACATCCTGATCCGGTACATCAATCGCTCGCAGATCGAATTGCGGCTGCGCGGCAACACCGGGCCGCCGGGGCCGGTGGACCCGGTTTCGGACCCGTCGGTGGATATCGATCAGCGGATGCGGATCGCAAGGCGCGACTTCCCGGAGCTGGCGGCGAAGACCGGGGCGACGGTCGCCGCGGCAAGGGCCGCGGAGGCGGAGCCGGCCGTGTCGAGCAACGGACCGACGGCGGTGGCGGAACCAACGGCGGTGGTGGAGCCCGAGACCGGGGTGGAGCCAGAGACCGAAGTCGAGGAGCACCGCCGGCATATAACGGCGCGGGCGGCCTCGCTGGGAGCGAAGGCGACCGAGGTGGCGCGGGAGATCGTGGCGTCGCCGGAGCCGCACCGGGTACGGCAGGCGCTGCCGTTCGTGCGGGGACTGATGACGGAGCTGGGCGACCCGGAGATGTTCCAGGCGTTCGCGCGGGCGCTGGATACGGATTCGGAACTGTATACCCACTCGATCAACGTGAGTGTGTATGCGATGTCGCTGGGTGCGCGCCGGCAGTATGACGAGGAGCAGATGCTGGAGCTGGCGACGGGGGCGTTCCTGCACGACATCGGGATGACGGTGATCCCGGACGAGATAGTGAACAAACAGGGCCCGCTGACCCCGCAGGAGTGGGTGATCATGCGCCGGCACCCCCACGAAGGCCGGGCGATCGCCAGCCGCACCCGGGAGTTTTCTCCCACGGTGCTGGACATCATCGAGCACCACCAGGAACGCTACGACGGCAGCGGCTACCCGGACGGCCTGCGCGGCGACGAGATCCCGGAAGGGGCGCGGATCGTGGCGATCGCTGACGCGTTCGACGCGCTTACCGTGGAGAAGCCGTACCGCACGGCCTGCAGCCTGTTCAAGGCGCTGACGGTGGTGCGTGACGACATGGCCACCGGGTTCGATCGGCTGCTGCTGCGGGACTTCATCTTCTCGTTAGGCCAGATCCTGGGGGCGGCGGGCGCGTAGCGGATCGCCGGGCTATGCTGGGCGGGTCGTCCCCTTCCGGCCGGAGCCCGCCCGATGAAATCGACCACTTCCCTGACGCTGACGGTGCTGGGCTGTGGGACCTGCGTCCCCCACGCGGAGCGGGGCCCGGCGTCCTTTCATCTGGGGACGGCGGCCGGCGAGGATTGGCTGCTGGACGCCGGCTCGGGGGCGACGACCCGATTAGTGCAGGCGGGACATGAGCTGGCCGAGCTGGACGGTGTATACCTGAGCCACACGCACCAGGACCACATCGCCGACCTGATGCCGTTGCTACAGGGGCTGGCGACGACCGAGGGCGACCCGCGGCGGCCTCCGTTGCCGATCTATGGGCCGGCCTCGGTGCAGGAGTACCTGGACCGGGCGCTGGCGATGAATATCATTTCAAAGCCGGGGTTCCCGGTGGAGTACACGGTGCTAGCGGATGGCGATGAGTTCGCGCTGGGGATGGCGACGGCGCGGGTGCGGCGGATGCGGCACCCGCGCGGTGCGCTGGGCCTGCGGGTGGAGCGAGATGAGGCGGTGTTCGTCTACTCGGCCGACACCGGCCCGTGCGCGGCGGTGGAGGAACTGGCGGAGGGGGCCGATCTGTTACTGCTGGAGGCCGCGTTCCCGGTCGGGGAGGAGAGCGAGATTCACCTGACGACCGCGCAGGCGGGGGAGATTGCGCACCGGGCCGGGGTAGGCTCGCTGTTGCTGACCCACCTGTACCCGGCGGCGCTGGCGCTGCCGGCGGCGGAGCTGGAAGCGCAGGTCCGCGCCTCGGGCTACGGCGGCGATCTGCGGGTGGCGCGGGATGGCGATGTGGTCGGGATCGGCCACCACCGCGGATAGGCCGTTTTTCGGGTCGCGGGCTGTGCTACAGTGCGCTCGCGAGGAGCCACGACGCCCGAAGAGTGGGGGCCCGGGCGACGACCCACGGGAGGCGACGATGGCCGAGAGCACGACAGCAACGAAACCGCGCCGACGCGTCTTTGGCGGCAGCGGCCGTAGCGGGTCGGCGGGCTACTGGTTTGTGCTGCCGTCGCTGCTTTTCATCTTCGTTTTTGTCATCCTGCCCATCCTCGCGTCGGCCTACTACAGCCTGGCCGACTACGACCTGATGAAGGCGCCGCGCTTCGCCGGCCTAAAGAATTACCGCAACCTCTTCGGCGACCCGCGCTATCCGAACGCCATCGCCAACACCATCTACTTCGCGGTGGCGACGGTGCCCAGCGGTGTCGTGACCTCATTGCTGCTGGCGGCGCTGATCAACCGCCGCATCCGGGCCATCTACGCGTTCCGGGCCATGTTCTACCTGCCGGTGGTGAGTTCGTTCGTGTCGGTGGCGCTGATCTGGCTGTGGTTCTACGAGCCGCAGTTTGGCCTGTTCAATGAAGCGCTGGAGATGGTGGGGCTGCCGCGACTGAAGTGGCTGCGGTCGGCGGACACGTCGATGCCATCGATCATCCTGCTGAGCGTGTGGAAGAACATGGGCCTGAATATGGTGATCTACCTGGCGGGCTTGCAGGGGATACCACCCCATCTGTACGAGGCAGCGGAAATCGACGGGGCGGGCCGGATTCAGACGTTCTTCAAGATCACTCTGCCCTTGTTGGCGCCCACGACCTACTTCGTGGTGATCGTGTACTTCATCGGCGCGCTGCAGATGTTCGTGCAGGTCTACATCATGACCAACACGGCCGGCATCCAGGATGCCCCGGCCTACGGAGGGCCGCTGGACAGCACCGCGACGGTGGTGGTGCTGATCTTCGACAACGCCTTCGCGTATCTGAAGATGGGCTATGCGGCGTCGATGTCGTTCGTGCTGTTCCTGATCATTGCGGTGATTACGCT
>CAYYTN010000239.1:0-4397 GCA_964474495.1 uncultured Chloroflexota bacterium | reverse complement strand
CGATGGTGCTGGCGAGCAGGATCCCGAAATTGGCCGCGCGCAGTTCATGCTCGAAGACGACGATGACGACCGAGAAGGTGAAGATCGCGGCGACCAGGCTGAGGGCGACCAGCCAGATGCGGGCTCCGCTGAGCTCGAGCGGGGCCCGGGTCCCGGGGTCTTCGGGCTCTGCGGCGTTGTGAACCGGGCCGGTCAAATCCGGGCCCCCGGTCGTCGGTTGGATTGTTCGGCCACGAGGGCTATAGGAGTCGCTCCAGGTCTTCGGCGGGCAGCCGGCCAACAAGATCGCCGACCAGCTGGGCCTTGTCGCGGGAACAGACCAGGAGGGCGTCTTCGGTATCGACGACGACGACATCCTCCAGGCCGACTACGGCCACGGCGCGATCGCGCGAATCGACCAGGCAGCCGGAGCTGTCGACAAATAGGACCTTGCCTTCGAGCGACCCGGTACGGAAATTGCCTTCCTGTTCTTCGGCGATTTCGTAGGCGCCGGCCCAGGTGCCGATGTCGACCCAGGGGAAGTGCCCGGGGACGGTGAGGACATTGCCGGCCTTTTCGATGATCGCGGTGTCGATCGGCGCGCGGCGGACGCGGCCGTAGGCGGCGGCGAGCGCCCGGTCGTAGCCGCCGGTTCCGATGGCGGCGGCAACGCCGTCCATCTCGGCGCGGATGTCGGGGGCGAATTCGGCGTAGGCGGCGAGGGCGGCGGAGACCCGCCAGATGAAGTAGTTGCCGTTCCAGAGGTAATCACCGGAGTCGAAGTAGCGGCGCGCCACATCGAGGGCCGGCTTCTCCTTGAACTCCAGCACCCGGCAAACCTCGATGCCGGCATGGGTGGCGACGACTTCGCCGCGATGGATGTAGCCGTAGCCGGTGTCGGGGGAGGCGGGGGCGATCCCGACGGTGAGCAGGTGCTCGCCGTCGGCGGCGGCGGCGGCGGCGGCGCGGAGGGTGTTGCGGTAGGCCTCGTTGTCACCGATGAAGTGATCGGAGCCGACGCTGATCATCATCGCGTTGGGGTCGGCGGCGGCGACATGGAGGACCGCCAGGCCGATGGCCATGGCGGTGTTGCGGCCCTCGGGTTCGGCGATGACGTTCTCGGGCGGTATCTCGGGTAGCTGCGCGCGGACGGCGTCCTGCTGGTCGCCGATGGTGACCACGAAGACCCGATCGGGTGAGGTGAGCGGCAGCATCCGCGCCAGGGTGGTCTGGATGAGGCTGCGCCCGGCGGCAAGCCCAATCAACTGCTTCGGGGAGCTACGCCGCGAGCGCGGCCACAGGCGGGTGCCGACCCCGCCGGAGATGATGGTGACGTAGGGGAGTTCGCTGCCTGGGGAGTTCAACCGGCGGACCTCTCTATAGGGGCGCCCGGACCGGCCGGGAACGGTGGGGAGCAAGTTTGGCATATGTTGAGAGTGGCGGTTTCGAAGCGGCTACCGGACTCACGGTCGCCACCTAGGAAAGCGCGTATTCGATGACGGTTGGGCCGGGATGCTCGATCGCCTTCGCGAGGGAGGTACGCAGGGAACGCGGCGACGACACCCGCGATGCGGCGGCCCCGAAGGAGCGGGCGTTGGCCCGGAGGTCGGGACCGACCAGCTTGAAGGGATCGGAGCGCCCGTGCGAGAGGCGGAAGAAGCGCTCAAGCTGGGAGTAGGCCTGGTCGTTGAAGACGACGATCGGCAGGGACACGCCCAGCTGCACGGCGGTCGAAAGCTCGGTGGCGGTGAACATGAAGCCGCCGTCACCAATCAGGGCGATGACGGCGGAATCGGGTCGCGCGAGTTTCGCACCCAGCGCCGCCGGGAAGGAGAACCCGAGGGTCCCCAGGTAGTTGGGGAAGAAGTAGGTGCGCGGGTGGGATACCGGGAAGAAGGCGGGCCCGGAGTAGCAGATGGTGGTCATGTCGTTGAAGAGCAATCCGTCGGCGGGCAGGACCTGGCGGATGGCCTTGAGAATGCCCAGGTGCAGCGGATCGGCGGATTTGAGGGCCGAGCCTTTGGCGTCGGCGATGCGGCGCAGCGTGTCGGCGGACGGCTCGTCCGGGCGATCCGCGACCAGTTCCGCCAGAGTTTCCAGGGTTGGCTTCGCGTGGGCGTGGATGCCGCGCACGGTCGGGTAGTGGCGGCCGAGCGCGCCGGAATGGATGTCGACCTGGATGATCGTCCGGGGCATGGGCAGGGTCCAGTTGTCGGTATGGCGGGCGCTGAGCCGCGATCCGACCACCAGGGCGAGGTCGGCGGCGGCCAGGAAGGTGTCGAAGCGATCGTCGCCGCGCCAGCGGCAGCCGACGGACAGCGGATGGTCCTCGGGAATGGCGCCTTTGCCGGAGACGGTGGTGAGGACCGGCGCGCCGAGCTTTTCGGCAAGTCGGATGAGTTCCACTGAGGCTTCGCCGGAGACGACTCCGCCGCCGGCCAGGATGACCGGCGATTGGGCGCCGTTGAGGGCCTGGGCCGCCTGGGCGACGGCGCCGGCATCGGGCACAAGCGGCCCGGGTTCGCTGACCGAAGGCAGGGTCACGTCGTCGCGCTCGGCGAGGATATCGAGGGGGATTTCGACCGAGGCCGGGCCCGGCCGGCCGGACTGCATGTAGTGAATGGCCTCGGCAATGACGTCGGGGATTTCGGAGACCCGCCGGACGGATCGATGCCACTTCACGACGGACTTAAGGACCCCGGACTGGTCCACCAGTTCGTGCAGCGCGCCGACTTCGCGTCCGGCATAGGCGCTGTCGAGCGAGGAGCAGATGTGCAGGACGCGGGAGGAGTCGCCCTGGGCCTCGGCAAGGGCGGTGGCGACGTTGGTGACCCCGGGGCCGGAGATGGTGACTACGCAACCGATGCCGCCGGAGGCGCGGGCGTAGCCGTCGGCCATGAACCCGGCGCCCTGCTCGTGGCGGCAGAGGACGTGCTGGATTTCGGAACCGAGCAGCGCGTCGTAGATCTCGACGCTGTGGACGCCGGGTATCCCGAAGACCGTGTCGATCCCGCCGCTCTCTAGAGCGGCGACAACTGCCTGACCACCGGTCATCTGCGGCATGTGACCTGCCCATCCGTCCTGTGAAATCACCTCGCTAACGGACCGCAGTTATAGCAGCGCGGGGCCGACCAGACCACCGACGACGACCGCCAGCGCGAATTGCGCCGCCAGGAACCAGCGGCGGCGGCCACCGGAGCGGAGGCCCGCGGGCAGGAACGGGGTGGGCATCGCGGCGAATAGCAGCGCGGCGACGGCACCCGGGTGCGCCCCCTTGAGCAACAGCAGGAGTGCCAGCGGCATCTCGGTTCCCTTACCCACCGGCAGCACCCGCCCGATGGCCCCGGCGAAGAGAATCCCCAGCCAGGGGGTCCGGCCGAAGAATCCGTGGCCGACTTCATAGGGCATGTAGAAAGCCAGCAGGGCAGCGGCGAGGCAGGCGCCCATGAACCAGAAGGTAATCAGGTCAAAGCGCTCGCCGACGGCGCCCCAGATGCCGGCGAGCTGCCGCCGCAAGGTCGTGCCCACGGCGGCTTCCGCCGGGTCTTCGCCGGCGGGGAGCCAGCCCGCTTTCTGCAGACCGGCAAGCGGCTCCGCGGCCGGCGCCAGCAGCCGGGCGCCGGCGTATATCAACCCGGTCGCGACAACGAACCAGAGAACAGCGAGTCGGTAGTCGAGCATGAAGATGGTGAAGCCGGACGGGGCGGCGATGCTCAGCCCGGCAATGACGATTCCGACCTTCGTGATCCGACGATCGATTCGTTCCGCGAGTGATCGGGCGAGGTACTGGCGGAGTCCCCCGGCGACCACCAGGCCCAGGAGCAACCAGGGCGCGATCGAGACCAGGAAATCGCGGAACTTGATGAAGAGCGGCAGGACGGTCTGTTCCACCTTGCGGGGCTAACGCGCTTCCGGATCCAGGTGCTGCTCGACGAGCGCTTCCATCTGGATTCGATTCAGGATGCCGGGTCGGATGGCGGCGACGAGGCCGTCGCGGTCGATGAAAACGTGGGTCGGGAAGACGCGGGCGGCGTAGGCGGCGCCGGCGCGACGCTCGGGATCGAGCAGCGTGTTCCAGGTGTAGCCGCCGGAGTCGATGTAGTCGCGTACAACTTCCCCGGTTTCACCCAGCGAGATTGCCAGATGCACGACGTCGGTATCCGCCAACTGCCGGGACATGGCCTCGAGATCGGCGGCTTCGGCCCGACAGGGTCCGCACCAGGTGGCCCAGAAGGTGATCCAGATCGGATTGCGGCCGATTTCGCTGACGAGGTCGATATCGGCTCCGGCCAGGTCGGACAGGGCTACCGGCGGGGCCGGCTGGCCGACCCGGGCGGTGGTTCCGGCGGAACCGGCCGGATCGCCGCCGGTGCTCCGGGACCCGGCGAAGCCGAAGGTGGGATCGATCTGAAAGCCGC
>CAYYTN010000238.1:0-4409 GCA_964474495.1 uncultured Chloroflexota bacterium | reverse complement strand
GCTCAGGCAGAACACCGTGTCCCGCATCATCAGCGGCGGTTCCGCCGGATTCAGCACGATGATCGCCTTGCCGCGTTCCGCCCCGCCCACCACCTCCAGCCCCCGGGCCGTCGTCCGCGTGAACTCATCGATGTTGGCCCGGGTTCCGGGACCGGCCGACCGCGACGCGATCGACGCCACGATCTCTGCGTACCGCACCGGCGCCACCCGCGCCACCGCCGCCACGATCGGAATCGTCGCCTGGCCGCCGCAGGTCACCATGTTCAGGTTCGGCGCCCGCCGGTGTTCGTCCAGGTTCACCACCGGCACCACGAACGGCCCGATCGCCGCCGGCGTCAGGTCTACCACCGGCTTGCCCAGCGGTTCCAGCAGATCGTAGTTCGCCTGGTGCGCCCGCGCCGATGTCGCGTCCAGGATTACCCTGATCTCGTCGAAATCCGGCGCCTTCGCCAGGTCGGCGACCCCTTTGTGGGTCGTCGCGATGCCCATCTTGCGCGCCCGCGCCAGGCCGTCCGATTCCGGGTCGATCCCCACCAGCCAGGCCACTTCCAACGACCCGGAGCCCCCGGCGATCTTGATCGCCAGGTCCGTGCCGATATTGCCCGATCCGACGATCGCGACCTTCGCGCTCATTGGTTTCCACCTGCCATGCCGCGCAGCCTACTCCACAACCGTCCCCGCCGCCCGTCACGATCCGGTCAACACGCTCCTAACGCCCGGCCACGTCCCGCAACAGGCCAAAGAACTCCCGTTTGCGCTCCGTGTTTATCGACCACTCCACCGGCGGATTCTGATAGCCGTCGCGGTAGTTGCCGAACGCCGCCCCGCCCCCCGCCCCGGCCCCCGGGTCGAAGAAACCCCACCCCGCCCGGTTCGCCAGCGCCGTCACGAAGTTGTTCTCCTCCGCCGCGAACTCGAAGTGGTCGTCCTCATTGAACACCACCGGCATCGGGCGGTACGCCGGCGACTCCCGCACCGCCCGCACCATCTCGCCGATTCGCTCCGGCCGGGTCACCGCATTGCCGTGCAGCAGCACGAAGTCCGCCGCCGCGATCACGTCGTCGTCCGGCACGCTGCGGCCCTTGTAGCTGGTCGAAGCGAGCAGCCGCGAGCCATCCGCGAACGCCTGCCCGCGCACCCGCTCGATCAACTCCGCCACCCGCCCGGGCTGCAGGATCGCGTGCTCATACGAAGCTACGTCGCACTCGTTGTTCACCTCGATCGCCACGTTGCGGTAGCCGCGTTCGATAACCCATCCGCAGGCCCCGTCCACCGCCCGCTTCACCGCCGCCTCGTCGGCCAGGCGCTCGTCCTGGCCGAAGTAGAACAGCCCCAGGATCACCACGAAGCCCAGCTCGTCAGCCCGATTCAGCACCCGCGCCAGCCTTGCCACGTATGCCGGTTTCAGCCCGCCCGCCGGATCGAACGCCGTACTGCACCACGGCTGCGAGGCCGGCCCCGGCACTCCCGCCCAGATCTCCGCGTCCGTCGCCGCGACCCCGATTGCCCGCATCCGCTCCCGGAAGCTTGCTTCCTTGTAGTACCCCGACGGGCTCCC
Source organism: uncultured Chloroflexota bacterium (assembly GCA_964474495.1). Taxonomy (GTDB): domain Bacteria; phylum Chloroflexota; class UBA11872; order UBA11872; family VXNJ01; genus JASLPR01. Next base: position 2,851 of record CAYYTN010000238.1, on the reverse strand, counting down.
GCCCTGCAGGTTGACGGTGAACCCGTCCAGACCGTGATCGCGCCAGGCCGGCATCGCCGCCACGAACTCGTCCGCGTTCCGATCCGCGTCCCAGCGGCCGGTGTCCGGGTATTCCCACAGCCGTCGCGTGATCGGGTTCTCGTCGTCGAACACCGCCTGCACCATCCGGCTGTTCAGCAGGACGCCCTCCAGCGAGTGGCCCCGATACGAGCGCCCGGCCAGCACCGGCCGCCCATCGACCAGCCACTTCTCGCCCTCGATCGTCACCGTCGTGTGCCGTGCCGTCACTCTCGTCTCCTTCACCGTTGCCGCCGCAAACGATTGCTCCCCACCCCTCCACGCCTTGAACCCGGCCGTTCGCGAGTCCATAGTAGACCGGCCGGTGGGCCCGGGCCGGACACCGCGCAACGCACTAATCCGGGCGTGGAAGGGCAGGTCGAAGTCGATGGCAGCCGAAACTCGTGTCGCCTACGTCAGTGGTGAATTCCGTCCCGAAGCCGAAGCCAGCGTTTCCGTCTACGACCTGGGCGTCCTCTACGGTCAGATGGTCTTCGAGTTCTCCCGCACCTATGGGCTCAAGCCCTTCCGCATGGATCACCACCTCCGCCGTCTCTTCGCTTCCATGACCTACTCCGGAATCGACTGTGGCATGACCATCGAGGAGATGGACGCCGCCACCAACGAGACCATCGAGCGCAACGCCCACCTCCTGGCCGACGGCGACGACTTCGGCATCTGGCACAACGTATCGGCCGGGCCGATGCCGTTCCAGGCCCAGGCCACCCGTGACGGTGCCGGTCCCACCGTCATCATCAGCGTCTGGCCGGTCTCCCTCACCAAGCCCGAGCAGTGGAAGCACTACGACACCGGGATCAAAGCCATCATCACCGCCCAGCGCTCGGTGCCCGCGCGGCTTATCGACCCCAAGGTCAAGAACCGCAGCCGCATGCACTACCGCATGGCCGACCTGCAGGCCGCCAAGATCCAGGAAGGGGCCTGGGCGCTGCTCACCGATGAAGACGGCTTCATCACCGAGGGCAGCGGCGCCAACTTCATGATCGTGCGCGACGGGCAGCTCGTCTCCCCCGAGCCGCGCAACACCCTCCGCGGCGTCACCCGCGGCGCCATCATCGAGCTGGCCGAATCGCAGGGCATCCCGTTTGTCGAGGCCAACATCGACGCCTACGACGTCTATAACGCCGCCGAGGCCTTCTACTGCTCCACTTCCTTCGCCATCATGCCGGTGGTCAGCGTCGACGGTCACGAGCTCAGCGACGGAGCCCCCGGCCCCGTCACCCAGCGCCTCACCGACGCCTTTGCCGACGACGCCGGAATCGACTTCGTCGCCCAGGCGAAAACACTCCACGGTATCGCCTAACCGGAGTTCACATTCGGCGAGCCGGCGGCCGCCGAGCCCCGGCTAGTTCTTCAGCGCGCCCTCGGCGATCCACCTTCGCAGCGTCTCGATCTCGTCCCCGTCCAGCGGAGGTAGATTGAGCGGCATCCGCGGCTGTCTGTCTCCAGCGACGCGCCGCAACAGTTCGCTACCGGCCGGGTCCCCGGCCACCACCACCGGACCGCGATCGGCGCCCACCATCAGCGTCAAGTAGCGGTCCAGCCAGAGCCCCCCGCTTCCCCCGTGGCAGCCCCCACAACGATCTCGCAGAATCGGTTCGACGTCACGTTGGAAGCTCACCGTCTCCGCCCCGCCCGGCGTCACCGTCGGCGCCGGCGTCGTCTCCGGAGGCGGTCCGCCGCCGCCCATCATCCCCGGACCCATCCGCCCGCCCATCATCCCCGGGGCGCAGGCCGCCGCCAGCGTCGCCAGTGTCACCACCACCAACAGCATCGCCGCGGACCTAACCCGCGGGCCCCGGCTGCCCGCCGCCCCCACCGGCCCGGTTAGTCCGAATCGCCCGGTGGCATATCGCGCAGCGCCGTCTCGATCGGCACGGTCAGGGCCGGATCGTCGGTCAGCGCCAGCGCCGCCGCCAGGTCCGCCCGCGCCTCGGTCACCCGCCCCAGATTGGCGTAGGCCAGCCCGCGGCCCATCAGGTTGATCGGATCATCCGGGTCCAGCCCGACGGCCACATCGAACGCCGCCAGCCCGGGCTCGAAATCGTTCTGCATGCCCAGCATGTGGCCCTGGTTCCAGTGGGCCCGGGCGTAGTCCGGCCCGCGCTCGATAGCCTCCGCGACATGTTCCAGTGCCGTCTCCGCGTCGCGGTTGCGGTAATGGGCGATTCCCAGGTTCAGGTGCGCCGCCGCCAGCCCCGGGTCCAGTTCGGTCGCCCGGGTCAGGTCTGCGATCGCCTCCTCCAGCGCGGCCACCCGCAGGTGCGCCGTACCCCGGTTGAAGTAGTCCTCTGCCCGCGCCTCGCCGTATTCCAGGATGCTGTCAAAGCCCGCCAGCGCCGCGTCGAACTCGCGCTCCGCAAAGAGCCCGATCACCTGCGCGACCTCCGCCCCGGCGCCGGCATACGCCAGCGGCGGTTCCGGCTGCGGCTGCGCCAGCGAGCAAAGGCATTCGTTGGTCGTGTAGCCGTATTCATCCAGCACCACCGTCTCGCCCGCGGCCACCACGGCCACCGCCGTCGGCTCCGCCACCGGGGATTTGCTATCCGGCGGCTCCGCCCGGCCACACGCCGCCGAGGACAGCATCACCAGCGCCGCCGCCAGCAGCGCCCCACCTGTTCGTCCAATCGAAATCCGACTCATCCGCTCCTCAATCAGTCGGCTTCACGCCCCCGGGTTTGGTCCGCAATCGCTTGAACCTTTCTCAGCCTGACATGATACTTGGCCCCGGCTGCCTCCGGGCGCCCGCCGCCCTTTCCAAACCGCTGTCCGGAGG
>CAYYTN010000237.1:0-4411 GCA_964474495.1 uncultured Chloroflexota bacterium | reverse complement strand
CGCGCAGGTTGAACAGCCGCGTCATCGTGATGCCGCGCTCGTAGACATCGTCCAGTTCCGCCGCGGTCATGTCCCAACCGGTCGCCGCGTTCAGCAGCGCCAGCATCCGGTCATCGTCGTAGACCAGCATCTGGCAGATACCGAGGGTGTTCATCAGGCTCGGACCTTTGTGCGCGGCCCCGCAATGATCGCCACCCACCGGCGACACCGGGAACTGCTTGCGCATCCCTTCCATCGCCCGCGGATCGTGCATGCCCAGGTCCAGGCCCTTCACCGCCACCACATACTTCTCGCTGTCTTTGCCGAGCCTGCGCGCCGCCAGCGTCGCGCCTTCGGCGAGCAGGTCGCCGATCCCCTCGCGCCGGGCGATCATCTCGATCATCGTCAGCAGGTCCTCGCCGTTCCCCCAGCGCAGTTCGGCGCCCTGCAGATCGTCCGGAGTCAGCTTGCCCAGCTCCACCATCTCCATCGCCCAGGCGATCGCCGAGCCGGTGGAGATGCTGTCGAGCGCCAGGTAATTCATCATCTCGCAGGCTTTGCAGATGGTGATCATGTCCACGACCCCGCAATTGCTGCCGATCGCTCCAAAAGACTCATACTCCGGCCCGCCGTACTTGTCGTCCACGGTCACGTTGGCGGTCTCGAACCGCACGCGCTTCTTGCAGCGCACCGAGCAGGCGAAGCAGCCGTCCATCCGGTTCACCACCGTCGCCTTCATCGCCTGGGCGTCCACGTTCTCGGCGCCTTCCAGCATGCCGTCGCGGAAGTTGTGCGAGATCACGTGACCCTCGATCTGCTTGCTCCGCACCCGCGCGCCCGTCCCCCACTCGTGCATGATGAAGTGCTCCTGCCCCTCGCCGAAGGTCGTCGTCACCCAGCGGGTCGTCTCGCGGATCGGCCCGGTCTCCACCGGCGTCGTGCGGTTACTGCCGCGCACGGCGATCGCCTTCAGCTTCTTCGAGCCCATCACCGCTCCCATTCCGCAGCGGCCGGCGAACTCGTTAAGGTCGTTGCAGACGCAGGCGATTTTCACCAGGTTTTCGCCGGCGATCCCCGTCTGCGCCACTCGCACGTCCTCGCCCAGTTCCGCCTGAATCGCCTCCTCCACGTCGCCGGTGATCTTGCCCCACAGGTGACTCGCGTCGCGGATCTCCACATTCAAGTCGTCGATCCAAAGGTAGACCGGCCTGGTGGCCGCGCCCTGGACGACGATCGCGTCCCAGCCGGCGTCCTTCAGCTCGGCGTTCCAGAAGCCGCCGGCCTCGCCCTCACCGTAGAAACCGGTCAGCGGCGACTTCGCGCCCACGCTGTGGCGAGCGTTCCCAGGGAGCTGCACGCCGGTCATCGGCCCCATCGCGAAGATCAGGCGGTTGTCGGGGCCCAGGGCGTCGGTCTCCGGCGGAACCTCGGTCAGCAGGTAATGGGCGATGATCGCCCGGCCGCCCGGGTACTTGCGGTAGAACGCATCGCCCGGTTCCTCGGTCCAGGTCTTCCCCTCGGTCAGATCCACCCGCAGAATTCGTCCGTTGATCGATCCAGTCATGGCGCGCGCTTCCCCCTGTCGGTTAGGGCGACGCGATCAGGCCGCGCGCCCCGGTCCTGCTCCGGTGTGCTCGTCGAAGTCAGCCATTCTCACGCAAGCAACCTGCGTCCTTCAACCCGTGCGGTCCGCACCAGCCGGTGCGCACAGATCGATCAGACGCCAGCTACCTACCCACCAGCCCCTGCCGCGATGACCGCTATGCTCAGCCTGCTCAGAAGAGAGTCATAGTGTGACCGGCAGGCCCAGCCGCTCCACCGTCTGCGTCAGCGGCACTCCCGAGTCCCGGTCCCAGCCTCGCGATTCGTAGTAGTCCTGGGTCTCGCCGCGGACCAGGTCTTCCGAGAGCAACTGGTCCTTCATGGGCCCTTTGGCCATGGGCTGGTACATGCGCCAGGGCAGCCGGTCGGCGGCCGTCGTCATGCCTTCGCGCAGGTTGAACAGCCGCGCCATGGTAATGCCGCGCTCGTAGACATCCACCAGCTCGTCTTCCGACATATCCCAGCCCGTGGATGCGTTCAGCAGTTCCAGCAGCCGGTCATCGTCGTACGAGAGCATCAGGCACATGCCCAGGGTGTTCTTCAGGCTTTGCGACTGGTGTGCCGAGCCGCAGTGGTCGCCGCCCGACGGACCCACCGCCGCCTGTTTGCGCATCCAGTCCATGGCCCGCGCGTCGTGCATGCCCAGGTCCAGGCCCTTCACCGCCATCACGTACTTCTCGCTGTCCCGGCCAAGATCGCGCGCCGCCAGCGTCGCGCCCTCGGCCAGCACGTCGCCGAAGCCCCGGCGGTGGGCGATCGCCTCGATCATGTTCAGCAAGTCCTCCGCATTCCCCCAGCGCAGCTCATCGCCGCGGAGGTCATCCGGCGTCAACTTGCCCAGTTCCACCATCTCCATGGCCCACGCGATCGCCGAGCCCGTCGAGATGCTGTCCAGCCCGAGGTAGTTCATCATCTCGTTGGCCTTGCAGATGGTGATCATGTCCACCACCCCGCAGTTCGTGCCCACCGCCGCGAAGGACTCGTACTCCGGCCCGCCGTACTTCTCGTCCACCTTCACCTTCGCGGTCTCGAACCCGACCCGCTTCTTGCAGCGCACGGAGCAGGCAAAGCAGCCATCCATCGAGTTGACCACGGTGTGCTTCATCGCGGTGGCGTCCACATTCTCGGAGCCCTCGATCACGCCATCGCGGAAGTTGTGCGAGATGACGTGGCCCTCGACCCGCTTGCTGCCGATCTCGCCGGTCCCGAACATGTGCAGGCCGTAGTGCTCATCACCCTCGCCCAGCGTCGAGGCGACCCAACGGGTCGTCTCCCGGATCGGCCCGGTATCCACCGGCATCACCCGATCACTCCCGCGCACGGCGATCGCCTTCAGCTTCTTCGATCCCATCACCGCCCCCAGCCCACACCGCCCGGCGAACTCGTTCAGGTCGTTGCCGATGCAGGCGATCAGCGACAGGTTCTCGCCGGCCGGGCCGATCTGGGCGATCCGGATCGAGTCGTCACCAAGTTCCTCCCGAACCACATCCTCCACGTCGCCCATGATCTTGCCCCAGATGTTGGCCGCGTCGCGGATTTCCACCTCCAGGTCATCGATCCACAGGTACACCGGCTTCGTCGCCGCCCCCTGGACCACGATCGCGTCCCAGCCGGCCTGCTTCAACTCGGCGTTCCAGAAGCCCCCCGACTCGCCCTCGCCGAAGAAGCCGGTCAGCGGCGACTTGGCCCCGACGCTGTGGCGCGCGTTCCCCGGCACCTGCACCCCGGTGATCGGTCCGAGCGCAAAGATCAGGCGGTTGTCCGGACCCAGCGCGTCGGTCTCCGGCGGAACCTCGCTGAGCAGGTAGTGGGCGATGATCGAGCGGCCGCCCGGGTACTTGCGGTAGAAGGCTTCCCCCGGCTCCTCCGTCCACGTCTTCCCCTCGGTCAGGTCCACTCGCAGAATCCGTCCGGCGATCGATCCGGCCATGGTGTTCCCCATCCCCTCAAGGTCGGTGCTTTTTTTCTCCCGCTCATTCTGATCGCAACCCCCTGCCGCCGTCCATTCGGCGCCCGCCAACGGCGCCGGAACCCCGGCCGACTCCCTCGTGTAGCCGCCATTACCGACACCGTTTGTATTCGCCGCGCAGAATGCCTACGATACCTGCCCGGTGGGGAAGCTCGTACTACCCCTGCCAATTCGTCGGAAAGCGGGGGCCCGATGGCGAAGGAACTCGACGTACAAGACATCCTGGATAACGCGCCGGATGCCGTGCCGATGCCGGCCACCGCCACCTCGATTCTCCAGAAGAGCAGCCAGCCCGACACCTCCGGCAAAGAGATCTCCGATCTCATGAAGACCGATCCGGCCCTCACCGCCCGGGTTCTGCGCGTCGCCAATTCCGCCTTCTACGGCCTCCCCCGCCAGATCGCCGACATCGACAACGCCGTCATGCTGCTTGGCCAGAAGACCATCCGCAACCTCGTGCTCACCGCCACCATGGGCGGACTCGGCGCCCAGGGCGTCAAAGGGTACGGCATCGGCAAGGGCGGCCTGTTCGGGCACTCGCTCGTGGTCGCCCAGTCCGCCCAGGTCGTCAGCAAAGAGACCAACCGCTCCATCCCCCGCGGAGGCCTACACCGCCGGCCTGCTCCATGACATCGGCAAAGTGGTCCTGTCCCAGTACGTCGCCAACCAGATCGACGCCATCGTCGAGGTCGCTCACAGCAAAGGGATCTCCTTCGGCCAGGCCGAGCAAGAAGTCATGGGGCTCAGCCACGCCGAAGTCGGCGCCGTCCTCGCCGAGAAGTGGGAACTTCCCAACTTCCTGGTCGGCGCTATCCGCGCCCACCACATGGGCGCCACCGGCAACGGCTCCGGCTCCGGCTC
>CAYYTN010000236.1:0-4430 GCA_964474495.1 uncultured Chloroflexota bacterium | reverse complement strand
CCCCCACCACCTTCTTCGTCGTCATCGTCTACTTCATCGGCGCGCTGCAGATGTTCGTGCAGGTCTGGATCATGACCGGCAACACCGGCATCGCCGGGGAACCGGCCGGCTCCGCCGGCGGCCCACTGGACAGCACCCTCACCGTCGTCGTGCTGCTATACGCCAATGCCTTCGAGTTCATGAAGATGGGCTACGCCGCCTCCATGTCGGTGATCCTCTTCCTGATGATCAGCGTTGTCACCATCTTCAACGCCCGGTTGCTGCGCTACGACGTCTCGTTCTAAATCTGGCTCCGCCCGCGACCGCCCTGCTACAATCTCCCGGTTCCGGCCCGCACGTTCCCGACAAGAGCCGGTCCGGAATCACGCGGCCGTAGAGAGTGAATCGGCCCGCAACCACGCGATCACCAACCGAGGTAGATAACCCTTGCCATCTCCGCTACGACTCAAGAAACAGCGCCAACGGGCCAAAGAAGTCCGTAAAGAGGTCCGTCGCCGCGAGCGCAACCGCGCCATCCGATCCGAGGCGCGCACCCTGGTGACCGCCGCCCGCACCGCGCTGGAAGGCGACGACCGCGACGTCATCGACGCCGCCGTCTTCAAGGCCCTCGTGCGCCTGGACAGCGCGTCCTCGGCCGGCGTTTTGCAGAAGAACAACGCCGCCCGGCGCAAGTCCCGCCTGATGAAGACCTTCCACATCAAGTTCCCCGGCGAGCCGACTCCTTCCGGCAAGTAGCCGCGCCGCTCCCGGCGAGTCGTTCCAGCCTTTCGGTCAGCCCGTCGCTCTGAGCTGCAGCTCCAACCCGCCGCTCAGCCCCTGGCCCCGGACCCCGCCCCCTCGTACGTGCGGTAACAAAACCGCACCGTCAGCGCCTCCAGCGCCCGCGCCAGCCCGCCGTGCCGCAGGCCGCCGGTCTTCTGCCGCAGGTCCAGGTCCACCAACCTGTGCAACATCGTGCGCAGGTCCTCGATGCTGAAACGCGCCGCCTCCTCGCGCAGCCGCCCCAGTTGCCAGTCCGCCTGGCGCAGCGCCGAGCGCAACTCGCGGTTTGCTTCCTCCGACCGCGGCATCTCGCTCACCGCCAGCATCCGCCGCACCTGGGTGCCAAGGATCGCCAGCACCATCTCCGGCTCGCCGCCCTGCTCCATCGTCGCGCCCAGCACCTCCAGCGCCCGCCCGGCCTGCCTGGTGGCGATCGCGCCCAGCAGATCGAACACCAGTTCATCGGCCGGGTACGGGTCGGCCCGGTCCACATCCGAACGTGTGATCGAGCCCGAGAACCCCAGCAGCGCCGCCACCTTCAGCACCTCCTGCTCCAGCGCCGAGCCGTCCGACGACGAGCGCTCCACCAGATAGTCCACCGTAGCGGCGTCGATGCTCATCCCGTTCTCGCGCACCAGGTCCAGAACCCAGGCCCGCGCCGCCCGCGGCGACCGGGTTTTCACCGGCGGGACCACGTGCAGTTCCACCGCGTCCAGCTTGTCCGCCAGGGTTTTGGCGTGCTTCTCGTGGCGGCGGCGCTCGGAGACGTTCAGGTCGTCGGTGTGAAAGGTAACCACCATCTGCAGCGATTCCGGCAGGTCGCCGGCCGTCTCCTTCAGCCACTTCCAGAGCGGATTGGTTTTGCGGCCGGGCAAAGGCGCGTTCTGCACCAGCACCTTCTGGCCATCGCCGAAAAACGAACCCATCGACGCCGCGTTGACGATGTCCTCCAGTGGCGCCTCCGACCCGTCGAAGCGCAGCACCTCCACATCGCCGCTGACCTTACCGCCGAAGATGCGGTCCACCACCCGTTGCAGCCGCGCATCGCGGTCGCCCAGAATCAGGCTCAACACGGCGGTTGCAGGGGCTGGCGAATGGTCATGCCCGGAGTCTAGCGCGCCGCTCCCCGCCCCGGTCTTTGACCGGGTAAATTCCCTGTGGTAGCTTCCCGGGGAGGCGGATAGGCGGCGCTCCCGGGCAACACCAGCGACGAGGCGGGCGCTAAAAAAAGGGCAGTGACGTGGCAACCACAGTGAACTCAGCGGCCGGCATCTTCGAGCGCTACGCCGCCGAGCGCCCCAACAGCCGGCGCGCCTACGAACGCGCCCGCACCCTGCTCCCCGACGGTGTCGAACACGACATGCGCGTCGCCCACCCCTTTCCCCTCTACATCGAGCGCGCCGATGGCGCCTACAAGTGGGACGTCGACGGCCATCGCTACGTGGACTATGTCGTCGGTCACGGCTCGCTGCTGCTGGGGCAGAACCACCCGGCCGTCATGGGCCCAGTGCGCGAGGCGCTGGAGCGCGGCACCCACTTCGGCGCCAGCCACGAAGCCGTCGCCGAGTGGGCCGACCTGGTCAAGGACATGATCCCGTCCGCCGAGATGGTCCGCTTTCACTCCTCCGGCACCGAAGCCACGATGATGGCCATCCGCATGTGCCGCGCCTTCACCGGCCGCGACAAAGTCCTCAAATTCGACGAGCACTTCCACGGCTGGCACGACTACGTCACCAACTCCGTCTACCCGCCCCTCGATATTCCCATGTCCTCCGGCGTCCCCGGCGTGGTACGGGACCTGGTCACCGCCATCCCGGTCAACGACGCCGACCTGGTCCGCCAGACCCTATCGGCCGGCGACTACGCCTGCGTCATCCTGGAGCCTTCCGGCGCCGGCGGCGGCGGCAGCCCCACCGATGTGGAATGGGTCCGCCAGTTGCGCGCCATCTGCACCGAGCTGGACGTGCCGTTGATCTTCGACGAAGTCATCACCGGGTTCCGCTTCGGCCCCGGCGGCTACCAGAAAGAATTCGGCATCACCCCCGACATGACCACGCTGGCCAAGATCCTGGCCGGCGGGTTCCCCGGTGGCGCCGTCGCCGGGCAGCGGAAGTTCGTCTCCCAGATCGAGATGCGCGATGAGGCCGGTTGGAACCGCGGCGGCCGCATCTCCCACCAGGGCACCTTCAACGCCAACCCGCTCTCGGCCACCGCCGGCATCGCCTGTCTGAACCACATCGCCGACGGCAAGGCCCACGCGGCGGCCAACGCCACCGGGGAACGCCTGCGCAGCGGATTCGACCGGGTGATCGGCAAACACGGCATCGATGCCCACACCTACGGCTCGCACTCATTCTTCTATGTCTCGTTCAACGGCCGCGAAGACCGCACCGCCATGGGCGCCGTGGGCCCGGCGCTGAAAACGGCCATGATGCTCCACGGCGTGCATTGGGGCGCGATGACTTCGGCGGCGATGACCGAAGCGGACACCGATCTCACCGTCGACGCCTTCGACAAGAGCCTCACCATGCTCGCCGCCGAGGGCCTGCTCAGCTAGCCACCGCAGCCACTGGCTGTTTTGTTCTGGCAGCGGACGCCCGGCCAGCCGCAGGCTGTCTCTTTCTAACCGCGGCCGCGGGTTATCGCCCTGTCCGCCGGTCGTGCCCGCCTGAGCCCTCCGGAAGAAAGAGGCAGCCTGTGGCTGCGGGGGCGACCCGGCTCGCCTTGCGTGCTACTCGCGCCTGAGCCCTCCGGGATAAAGAAACAGCCTGTGGCTGCGGGGGCGACCCGGCTCGCTTTGCGTGCTACTCGCGCCTGAGCCCTCTGGGAGAAACAAACAGACTGTGTCTGCTACTCGCCGAGTTCGATGGAGCGGCGGAAGGCGGCGTCGATCGCCTTGCCGAACGAGGCCCGCAGGCCGGCTTCCTCGAAGGCCTGCAGCGCAGCGGCCGTCGTCCCGCCCGGTGAAGTGACCTGGGCGCGCAGATCCGCCGGGTGGCGTCCGGTGGCCTCCTGCATCCGCATCGAGCCGATCAGGGTCTCGCGGACCAGTTGCTCGGCGGTCGCCCGCGGCAGCCCGATCCGCACCCCGGCGTCGGTCCAGGCTTCGAGAATCAGGTAGGCGTAGGCCGGGCCGCTGGCGCTGACCGCGGTCGCCATGTCGATGTGGCGCTCGTCGTCGGTGTGCAGTTCGGTGCCCAGTCCGCGCAGGATCCGCCGCGTTTCCTCCAGGTCGGAAGGCGAGACCCCGTCGGCGGCCGTCCACAGAGTGACCCCAGCCCCCACCTGGGCCGGCGTGTTTGGGATCGCCCGCACGACCCGGCGGGTGTCCAGGTGCGCGCAGAGCGTACTGAGCCGCGCGCCGGCCACGATTGAGATCACCAGTTGCTCTGTCCGCAGCGCCGGGAACAGCCCCGCGCAGACCACTTCCAGGTGCTGCGGCTTCACCGCCAGGAACACCGCTCGCGCTCCCTCGAGGCCTTCCAGGTTGTCCGCCGTGGTGTCGATCCGCAGTTCGTTGCGCAGCCGCGTCAGCGCATCATCGGACGGGTCGCAGGCCACGATCTCCGACGGTTGGAAGACCTCATCCCGCAGCAGCCCGCGGATCGTCGCCCCGCCCATCGCTCCCGCGCCGACCACCATCGCCTTGTTGAATTCCATTTCTCAGG
>CAYYTN010000235.1:0-4432 GCA_964474495.1 uncultured Chloroflexota bacterium | reverse complement strand
CAACTCAACAAACTCAACGCCGGCGGCGCGGACACAGGAGTCCATATCTACGTCATGAACGCGGACGGCGGCAACGTTCGGCAGCTGACAGTCGATCCTGAGCGGGGTTGGAACCCCACCTGGTCGCCCGACGGCACCTGGATCGCGTTTGAACGCTACGCTAACGGTGCCTCGGACATCTACGTCATGGACGCAGACGGCGGCGACGTCCGGAGGCTGCAAGGCACACGCGGCCACCGCAACTATCTTCGGGGGGATTACAACCCCGCCTGGTCGCCGGTGCCTTAGATGGCATGGGCCGATCAGCAACAGACTGCACAGCCGGGATATGGCATCGGCCGTTCCTTGCTGCCTTCTCCAACAGCGGAAACATCGGAGCCTCGGCGCGGAACGCACGGATACATCGGCAGACTGTCTACAAGGCCCTGGAGCGCGACCAAACCTTCCGGGAGAAGTTCGAGAAGGCCAAGGAAGAAGCTATCTTAAAGCTGGAAACTAAGCTGCACGGGTTAGCGCTCGCCGGCAATGTCCAGGCGTTGATGTTCCTGCTGCGACACCACGACCCCCAAACCTATAGTCATCGAGTGCGGGAGGTATCACGACCGATTGAGGTGGTTGGCACGATGAAGCTGGGCGATGACTAAGTCCAATAAGCAGGAAGCTGCCAACCAGGTCATGCAGGGTGATGCAGCTCTGCAATTGGTGGGACAAAACTAGACAACTCCGCGCGCGCGCGCGTGATCCACATAAAGCAAACTCGACGACACACGCGCCGACTGGATGACCAGAGAGTGCTTCGTCAGTGAGGCGACGGCCACTCGCTTTGGACTCTCGCCAGATATAGCTTGCACGTGGGCACGAGTTGGCGTGCCCCCAACCGGCTACGCCCGATCGATCCGGGCAGTCGATAGTCTGCTTTTCGAGATCGGCCGGTCGACCCGATCTTCAGACCTAACACGGCAATGGCCGCGCTTGCGTCAGCTTCTTCAGGGTGCGACGGTGGACAAGATGAAGAAGCACTACCTCTGGGAGCTCCGCCCGTACTTCCGGCAGATGTCGGGCCAGCTGATCCTGGGATCGATCTTCGGCATCATCATGAACATCGCCGTCGTGCTGCCGGCCATCCTGCTGGGCCGGCTCGCGTCCGTCACGGACTCCGAGGACGAAACTGGGCCCGGTCGACGACTGCTACTCGATGGCGTTTCTGGGGTGAAGCAGACGATGGCGCGGCAGGACACAGGATCCCTCTTTAACACGCTACGTCAGATCAGTCCTTTGTCCAGCGTCTTGCCTGAAGAGACAATCGACCTAGCCAGTTTCGGGCTCACTCAAGCTGATCGCGAGGACAGGTACGCGACCATCGTGCGAGATGAAGCACTGCAATTGATCGAACGGGCCTTGCCATTCGCGCCCAAGGAGGGGGTCGCCGCCCTAATGCAAGCGACCGAATCAGAGGGGGGGGCGGGTCGAAGGCCAATGAGATCCTGGGGGATGCCGCAGCATTTGGATACAGGAAGCCATTCCAAATCCAGGAAGCCGTGCTGGATGCCGTGGAGCTACTCCTGGACGAAGGTTCAAGTTTGCCGGAATGGGTCGACGCTGCGCTGAAATCGCTGCTCAAGCCGATTCTGAGCGGGTCGCGATCAGTTCCAGGCGATCCGCACTCGATCGAGATAGTCGAAGTCGGATTGTTTCCCGAAGACACCGTTGTCGCCCTTCGCGGCCGGGCCGTTGATCTGGCCCGCCGGCTGTGGGACGTGGGGGAGCGGGTCATGTCGATCGGCATCTTCGAAGGTCTTACGAGGAAACCAATCAATCTCAGCGATCAAACCGAACGCATGTTGCGTGGGGAAGTAGCGGAGTTTGTTGGATGGCTCGAACCGCGGCTGGAAGCAGCAACCTTGCGAGAAAAGAAGACCGCGTACGACGTGCTTCGGATGCTGAGGCGCGTGTATCAATTCGAAGATGAGATCGATCCACTGTGGTTGGCCCTGAACACCGATTCTGACCTCTCAGAAATGCAACTGTTCACAAAGGACATAACCGAGGAAGCGGTCGATGAACACGGTGCTCAGGAGGTCGACTGGGGGCTGCTCACAGAGCGCAGGGTGGAGGCGATCGAGGAAGTGCTCCTCGATCCCTCCCGTCGCCCGAAGGATCTTTGGCCATTGCTCCTCCAGACTGCTGAGGACGTAGGAGACCAATTTGCGCAGTTTCTCCCGGACGGTTTTCGAGTACTCGCTTCTCGAGACCCTGCGGGAGCTCTCGCCGCCATCGACCGCATGAGCCGCACTGGCAACCCTGACGGCCGCCTATCGCGCGCTGCGGCCAGAGAAGTGCGGATTGCGGACCCAGCGGCATTTGAGATGGCGGCGAAGGCTGCTCTTCGGCAAGGTGACTTCCTGAACTTCCGTCTCCTTCTCGGCGGCCCGGGATCAATGCCCGGATAGGAAGCCGCGGGAAGTTGTATCCGGGCATGAACCCTTCGCTACCGACGTACCTATATGGGTAGAAGTCGGAGCCGTCTCTCCCGGTCTGGTTGAGCAACAGGTCTACCTCTCGCTGGGCTTCACGTCTAGCCCGTTCCGCAGACTGTTTGTCAGCCGTGGTCTTCTGTCCAGGCTTTTCGATTTCTCGGTTCGCTTTCTGCCTCAGGGCGACCGCCGACTCGTACATCTCCCGCCAGCGGTTCAGCGATTGATCGAAGGCAGCGGGCGCCGCCAGGAGCATCGAATCCAGCCATTCAGATGAGTACCAGTCGGCCCCGGAGACGGCTGAATCGACTCCACCAATGACATCGTCAAACGCTGCCCGGGCGATGCTCACGTTGCCAGCGGACAGCTCCGCCTCGGCCGCTATCTGGGGGAGCAGGGGGTAGGTGGCATCCGGGCGATCGGGGTCCAGGTCGAGGATGTCAAACATCGCACCGCCCAGGCTGATTCCGGTTTGCGAGAGCCAGACGGAGTGCAGATGCGCCCGCACCAGATCTTCATTAGTGAGGTCCATTCGAGCCGGTTCGACGACGCCGGCGATCATCCGATTCCGGTACCTGAAGAAGTACTGGTCGTGAGGGCTTCGCTGGCTGGCGAAGGCGATCACCAGGGCGGGTCTGCCGCCACGTCCGGCCCGCCCGCTTCGCTGGGCGTAATTTGCAGCAGTCGGGGGAACGTTTCTGAGATGGACCACGCTCAAATCGGCGATGTCAATACCCAGTTCCATCGTCGGGGAACAGAAGAGCGCGGCCAGGTCGCCGCGACGGAACATCTCCTCCCGATCCTCCCGATCCTCGGAGCGCACCTGGCCTGTGTGCTCCCGGCCCTGCAGCCCGACGAACTCGTTTGCCCGGTCCCGATAGAGCCGCTCGAAATATGCGTTCGGCTCGTCGCGGATTAGCTCGCTTCTTCGAAGGTATGCCGACTTCGCCCGAACGGCGCTGGGTCCCGGGCGGCGACCGTTTCCAGGTCGCCAGCGCATCGCGGCGGCCTTGACCTGCACCCCGTGCAAGGCGCCATCCCGCTCGATCGCCTCAAGGACGTTGCCTCGCAGAACACCGACCAGCTTGAAGACAAGCTCATCGGTCTCATCCGCCCCCAGGTTCTCGACAAGACCCCATGTATGACGGTCGCGGAGGTATTTCCCGATGGCGGAGCGATACCCGAGGCCAATTGTGATCGGACCCCTGCGGGCCGGCTTCTGGCCAGGAAGGAGGGCCATCGCGCCAGTCCGGGGATTCTCGTCCTGGTCCATCGCCCAGGTTTCGTTGAGGCTGGCCCTAGTTCGCTGCTGCAGCTTCTGGGTGTTCTCCCTCTCCAGGCACTGAGCATCAATCGCCAGCTCGGCTCGGAGGTGATCAAGAATGGCACGAAGCACCTCCAGCCGCTTCTCCGGGCTTGCATCCTGGAAGACAAGGGCGCCCTCCCAGTGTGAGCTGTCATCCGCCAACTCTTCAAGGCCTTCGTAGTCGATCTCAAGCAGCCCGGTTTGCTCCAGGTTGGGTTGAGCGACTCGCCATGCGCGCCGGTGATCCTGATATGCCCGGTACTCGAGCATATCCTTCATAGCGTCCTCGTTCCGGGCTAGTGCCAGCCCGGACGCGTTGGAGTCCCGGAGGTAGGCCTCGGGATTGAGACCCAATGCCCTGAACATGGCCGGTCCAACCTCGTCGAAACCGAGGTCGCCTTCATCAGAGAGGGCTTTCGCCAGAGCGCCCCGGAGCAGCGTGACATGAACGAAGTCGTTCATATGTCCAGCCTGCAGCGAAGCATCCTGCCGGTTGTCGGTGAAGCTGAGGATCTTCCTCGACTCGGCATCCACGGATGGGTCGTCGGCAATCTGCGTGACGGCGGAAGTGCAGAGAACGGTGGTGGCCGTTGATCGCCCGATTTGACTCAGTGTCGCCAGCTTCCCGAACTCGCTTCCGCGAGGGCTGTGA
>CAYYTN010000234.1:3825-4463 GCA_964474495.1 uncultured Chloroflexota bacterium | reverse complement strand
CCCACGTTTTCCTCCGCCGTCGCGGTCACGAAATTGAATCCGCCCGGATTCAACGCCGCCGTCACCAGCCCCGCATCGGTCAGCTCATCCCGCAGCCCGGTCAGTTCCGCGTCGCTCATCGCGAATAGGTCCAGGTGGGCCACCGAAACCTCGGTCCCCCGGAATCCGACCCGGCTCGCCCACGCGAACACCTCCCGACGCACCTCCACCGGCATCCCCCGCATCCCGTGAAACGGATACCACCGGATGGGCCACCGAAAAGCGCAATTCATTGGTTTCGCCTTTGCCATCTTTCCGCCGCCCGCGCAGCCTACCGGTTTGCCTGCGCCGCCACCAATCCGCCGCGCTACACTCAGCTTCCCGAACCGCCACCACAAGGAAGTATTCGCCAATGTCCATCGACCAGCAGTGGGACCAACTGGCCGAGCGCCTGGCCGAGATCGACGATCTCGGCCATTCCGTCGCCCTGCTCGGATGGGACCAGCAGACCTACATGCCCCCGGGTGGAGCCGCCGCCCGCGGCGAGCAAATGGCCACCCTCGAGCGCGTAATCCACCAGCGCTTCACTGACCCGGTCGTGGGCGGTCTGCTGGACGACCTGGCCGCCCAGGCCGCCGCGCTCCCGGACGATTCGCACC
>CAYYTN010000234.1:0-3815 GCA_964474495.1 uncultured Chloroflexota bacterium | reverse complement strand
GGCGCCGCTACGACCGCGCCACCAAGCTCCCCGAAGATTTGGTCGCCGAGATGGCCCGCACATCCGCCCGCGCCTTCGACACCTGGGTGAAGGCCCGCGCCGCGAACGACTTCGCGATGTTTGAGGCCGACCTGACCCGGCAGGTGGAACTGGCCCGCCAGCAGGCCGACCACTACGGCTACGAGGACACTCCATACGACGCCCTCCTGGCGGGCTACGAACCGAACCTCACCTCCGCCGATGTCGACCGGCTCTTCAGTCCCCTGCGCGATCGCCTGGTCCCGCTCCTCGATTCCCTGCGCCCGGTCCTGGACCGCGTCAACGACGACGCCCTGCGCGGCGATTTTCCCCACGACGCCCAGATCGCTCTCACCGAGGACATCGTCGCCCTCGTCGGCTTCGATTTCGAAACCGGCCGCCAGGACCTGGCCGCTCACCCCTTCACAACCTCCATCGGCCAGGGCGACACGCGCGTTACCACCGCCGTCGACCCGCGGAACATCGCCCCGGCGCTCTACGCCTCCATCCACGAAGCCGGCCACGGCACCCACGACCAGGGCATCCCGGCCGAACTCAGCCGCACCGCCGTCGGCCAGGTCGAGTCCCTGGTCATCGCCGAGTCTCAATCCCGCCTCTGGGAGAACCTGGTCGGCCGCTCGCGCACCTTCGCCGGCCATCTCCTGCCGCGCCTCGGAAAGTACTTCCCGGGCAGATTCGATTCCGTGGACGCCGACGCTCTCTACGCGGCCGGCAGCCTCGTGGAGCCCGGCTACATCCGCGTGCAGGCCGACGAAGTCACCTACTCGCTGCACATTTTTCTGCGCTACGAAATCGAGCGTGAGTTGATCGAAGGCCGCCTGGCTGTAGCCGATCTTCCCGAGCGCTGGTGGGAGGGCATGAAGTCGCTGCTCGGCGTCGCGCCGACCACCGACGCCGACGGGGTCCTGCAGGACGTCCACTGGTCCACCGGCGCCATCGGCTACTTCCCGACGTACGCGTTGGGCACGCTGCTGTCGGTGCAGCTCTACGAAGCCGCGCTCGCCGACGACGCATCGATCGGGCCGGCCCTCGAAACCGCCGACTTCGCCCCGCTGCTCGATTGGATGCGGCAGCACGTCCACCGCCACGGCGCCACCTGGAGCGCCGCCGAGCTGGTCGATCGCGAGCTGGGCGTCGAGCTCAGCGCCGATCCGTTCCTGGGCTACCTGGAGAACAAGTACCGTGCCCTCTACAACCTGCAGGCGTAGTTCCACAGGCCCGGCCGGCCATGGGCCTCGCTGACCGGCTCGCCCGCGGGCTCACCCTGCGCGTCCTGCGCGGCTGGCGTGGCAGCCGCCTGCGCCTCACACTCCCCGACGGCGCCGTTCGCGAATTCGGCGATCCCGCCGGCCCGACCCACGATCTCCATATAACCGACAACCGCTTCTTCACCCGCCTGCTATCGGCCGGCGTCACCGGCGTCGGCGAGTCCTACATGGCCGGCGAATGGCATACCGACGACCTCCCGGCCCTGATCGCCGCCGCCCTCGCCAACGCCGACTCGGTCCGCCTCGACGGGCGCTTCTCGCGCCTCTCGGCCACCCTCGACGCCTACCGCCAGCGCCGTCGCGCCAACTCCCCGGCGGGCAGCCAGGACAACATCCACGAGCACTACGACCTCGGCAACGACTTCTTCCGCCTCTTCCTCGACGACACCCTCACCTACTCCTGCGCCGTCTACGCCGACGAGGCACAGTCCCAGTCCGACGCCCAGATCAACAAGTACCGCGTGATCTGCGAAAAGCTGGATCTCGGCCCCGAAGATCGCGTCCTTGAGATCGGCTGCGGTTGGGGCGGATTCGCCCTGCACGCCGCCCGCGAAACCGGCTGCCACGTCACCGGCATCACCATCTCCCGCGAGCAACTCGCCCTGGCCCGCGAGCGCGTCGCCGCCGCCGGCCGCGAGGGCCAGATCGACATCCAGTACCGCGACTACCGCGACCTCGACGCCACCTACGACGCCATCGTCTCCATCGAGATGTTCGAAGCCGTGGGCCGCGAATACTGGGACACCTTCTTCGAGGCCGCCGCCGGCGCCCTGCGGCCCGGCGGTCGTTTTCTGCTTCAGACCATCGCCACTCCCGACGCCCACCGCCACCACCGCCGCCGCGGCTCCGGCTGGATCAGCAAGTACATCTTCCCGGGCGGCATCCTCCCGGCGGTCGCCGAGATCCGCGAGTCCCTCGGGCGCACCGCCCCCGCCCTCCACCTGGCCGCCGAACGCGAAATCGGCCCCCACTACGTCCGCACCCTGGACACCTGGCGCCGCCGTTTCTGGGACCAGATCGACGCCGTCCGCGACCTGGGCTATGACGAGCGTTTCATCCGCATGTGGGACTTCTACCTCGCGTCCTGTTCGGCCGCCTTCACCGCCCGCCACATCCGGGACGTGCAACTGCTGCTCACCCGCGAGCCGGCGTTGCCTGAATCTGCCTAAAACTGTTCATGGAGCCTCATTTCCAACTGCTTTGCTCCAGCTTTCACCCGTCCTACACCTTCTTCTGTACGATCACTGATAGTTTTTGGTATATTCCTCGCGGCCGGATCGTTCAACTAGACGCGCCGTCGCGCATCGAGCAGAACCGCGGAAGGGATCCATGCTTAGCTACCTGCCGATTCTGTCTACCCTCGTCATCGTCCCCTTCGCCTACATCGTCCTCCGCCGCTGGGCCCGCACCCGCACCAGCCCCGCCCTGCTCATCTGGGGCATCGGCCTCATCTTCTTCGCCATCGGCAGCTTCACCGAGTCCCTCTACGCCATCTTTGGCTGGAGTGAATCCTGGGGCGAGTTCAACCTGCGCATCTGGTATCTCTTCGGCGCGGTCCTCGTCGCCGCCTGGCTCGGCCAGGGCACCGTCTTCCTCCTCTGGAAGCGCATCGCCCGGCCCAGTTTCATCATCCTGTCGATCGCCAGCCTCTACGGTATCTACGCCGTCTTCTCGGCGCCGGTCAACCCGACTCCACTCCTCGATGACGCCGCCGAGCTCACCGGCAAAGGCGTCCTGCCCACGAGCGTTCGCATCATCACCCCGTTCTTCAATATCTACGGCGTCATCACCCTGGTCGGCGGCGCGCTCTGGTCGGCCTATTACTACCTCCGGCAGCGCACCGAGCCCCACCGCATGGTCGGCAACCTGCTGATCGCCGCCGGCGCCATGCTTCCGGGCATCGGCGGATCGCTGAACCGCTTCGGCCTCGAGGGCCTCTACCTGGGCGAACTGGCCGGCGCGATCCTGTTGTTCTGGGGCTTCATCGTCGCCAGCCGCCGCGTTGCCGTTGCCGTTGCCGACCCGGTCCCCGCCCTATCCCATGAGGCGGCCCCGGTCGAATCCGCCCCCGCCGCCTCCACTACCTGATCCCATGGCCCGGTCCCCCGAAACCGACACCCGCGTCTGGCGCATCGCCGGAATCGCGCTCGCCGGGCTCACCGTGGTCGCCGTCATCCTGGCCATCATCGCCATCGGGGTCATGACCGGCGCCTGGGGCTCATGAATCCGCCTCTCCCCCACCCCATCCGCTAACACCGGGCGGCCGCGCCCGCATCCCCGTAGTCGGGCGCGGCCGCCCCTTCCTTTCTTCTCTAGCCGGCCACCGCCTGCAGGCCCAGCCGTTCCACCGTCGCGCCGTCCGGCACGCCCGATTCGCGGTCCCAGCCCCGGTTCTCGTAGTAGTCCTGGGTCTCGCCGCGGACCTGCTCTTCGGAGAGCACCTGGTCCTTCATCGGCCCCATCGCCAGCTTCTGGTGCATCCGCCAGGGCAGCTTGTCGTCCGCGGCG
>CAYYTN010000233.1:0-4485 GCA_964474495.1 uncultured Chloroflexota bacterium | reverse complement strand
CATCCCGCTAGGCCCCGGATTCAGCTTGCCGCTCGACAAGTTGAAGAGCGCTCCCGGCGCGCTCACCTTCGTCACCAACCCCAACAACCCGGCCGGCACCCTCTACCCACCGGCCCAGATCGCCGAGCTCGCCGCCGCCGGGCCCAACCTGGTCGCCGTCGATGAGGCCTACGCCGAATTCGCCGACAGCAACTGCCTCGACCTGCTCTCCGAGTTCGACAACCTCTGCATCATTCGCACCTTCTCCAAGGCCTACGGATTGGCCGGCCTGCGGGTCGGCTACCTGCTCGGACCGCCCGACCTGGTCGCGGCGCTGCTCAAGATCAAGGACTCCTACAACGTCAACCGGGTGGCCCAGATGGCCGCCCTGGCCGCGCTCGACGACGGCGACTGGGCCGAATCGATGTGGGCCAGCGTGCGCGAGCGCCGGGAGCGGTTTGCCGGCGACCTGGCCGCCCTGGGCCTCGCGGTCCACCCGTCCGGGTCAAACTTCCTGCTCGTCGATTTCGGCGACCATTCCGCGGTAGCCGTGCAGCAGGCGCTCGAAGAACGCCGCATTCTCGTCCGCCATCTCGGTGGAAGTTCGGACACCGAAAACTGCCTGCGCATCACGATTGGCTCCGCCGACGAGATGCAACGGTTGTTGGAAGGCATCAAAGCTTGCCTGGGAACGTAGACTTCCTTGCCAGACCCCCGGCTCGCTCCATAGAATCCTCGGTGGTCCCGGAAAACCTGGATAGCACCATCCGCGCGAGCCTCCTCATTCCCATTCGCGAAAACGGCGAGTCGGTGAGCGCGTGGCCTGTGGCCAGAGCGATCCGATGACCCCGGACGTGCCTCCCGCTCTTTCCCGCAAGGGACCGCGGCGACCATTCCCGGCGACGTCCTTCCCCCCTACTTCTGTCAATCCGGCGGCGCCCGTTGGCGCCGTCGCTGAATCATTTACCACGCCGCGCATAACCGTGTCGGTCGTGCCCCCTGCCGCCGAGGCGGCAGCAAGCATAGGAGTCTGAAGGACAATGATCTGGATCGTCCCGATCTCTGTCATCGTGGCGCTGTTTTTTGCCGGATATCTCACCTGGGATGTCCTGCGTCGTGACACCGGCACCGCCGAAGCCCAGGAAATCGGCGGCTTCATCTATGACGGAGCCATCGCGTTCATCAAGCGCCAGTACCGCACCATCGCGTTTCTCTCCATCTTCGTGGCGGTCATTCTGGCCGCCGTTGTCGGCGCCTTCGGCACCGAAGAGCCCCCCGGCGACATCGAGCCCGTCGAGGGCATGGCCCTTGCCTGGCGCACTGGTGTGGCCTTCTTCATCGGCGCGCTCAGTTCCGCGATCGCCGGCATCATTGGCCTGATCACCGCGGTCAAGACCAACGTCCGCACGGCCTCCGCCGCCAGCCGTTCGCTCGGCGAGGCCGTCATGGTTTCCCTGCGCGGCGGCGCGATCTCCGGAATCCTGGTCGTCGCCCTCAGCCTGCTCGGCGTCTACAGCCTGTTCATGCTCTTCGGCGGCGCGGATCATCCCGAAGCCGCCCCGTTCCTGATCGTCGGCTACGGCTTCGGCGCCAGCTTCGTCGCGCTGTTCGCCCAACTCGGCGGCGGTATCTACACCAAGGCCGCCGACGTCGGCGCCGACCTCGTCGGCAAAGTTGAAGCCGGCATTCCCGAAGACGACCCCCGCAACGCCGCCGTCGTCGCCGACCTGGTAGGTGACAACGTCGGCGACTGCTCCGGCCGTGGTGCCGACCTTTTCGAGTCCACCGCCGCCGAGAGCATCGGCGCCATGATCCTCGGCGTGGCCCTCTGGTCGGTCACCGGCGAAGTGTCCTGGATCTTCTTCCCGCTGGTCATCCGTGGCATCGGACTCATCGCCTCCATCGTCGGCCTGCTCTCCATCCGCCCCGGCGCGGTCAAGGACCCGCAGCGCGCCCTCGACGTCGGCTTCTGGGTCACCACGCTGCTCTCCGTCGCCGGCATGGCCGTCGCCGTGCCGATCATGCTCGGTAGCTGGTGGTTCTTCGTGGCCGGCCTCATCGGCATCCTCACCGCCGTCGCCTTCGTCTACATCACCCAGTACTACACCTCCGGCACCTGGCGGCCGGTGCAGGAGATCGCCGAAGCCTCCCGGACTGGGCCGGCCACCAACATCATCGCCGGCCTGGCGATGGGATTCGAAAACACCGCCATCCCGATCATCACGATCGCGCTGGCCCTCGGCGGCTCCTTCTGGGCCGGCGCCCAGGGCGTCGAAGACCTCGGAATCGACATGACCGGCCACCTCTCGGCCGGCGTCTTCGGTACCGCCGTCGCCACCATGGGCATGCTCATGAGCGCCGCCTACATCCTGGCCATGGACACCTTCGGCCCCATCGCCGACAACGCCGGCGGCATCGCCGAGTTCTCGGATGCCGGCGAGGAGACCCGCCAGATCACCGACGGCCTCGACGCGGTCGGCAACACCACCAAGGCCCTCACCAAGGGCTACGCCGTTGCCTCCGCCGCCCTGGCCGCCTTCCTGCTGTTCAGCGCCTATCTTGAGAAGGCCAAGATCGCCCAGGTCGACCTGGCCAAAGTCGAGGTCTTTATCGGCGCGATGCTCGGGGCGATGCTGGTGTTCCTCTTCAGTTCGCTGGCCATCCGCGCCGTCGGGCGCGCCTCCAGCGCGATCATCGAAGAGGTGCGCCGCCAGTTCCGCGAGCACCCCGGCATCATGGACTACACCGAGAAGCCGGACTACCAGCGGGCCGTCGACATCGCCGCCTCGTCGGCGCTGCGCAACATGATCGCCCCCGGGGTCCTGGCCGTCGCCATGCCGATCGTAGTCGGCGTCATCCTGCGCGCCGAGGCCATGGCCGGCTTCCTGATGGTCGGCACCATCACCGGCGTCATCATGGGCCTGGTCATGAACAACTCCGGCGGCGCCTGGGACAACGCCAAGAAGATGGTCGAACTCGGCCAGGTCAAAGATTCCGATGGCAACGTCATCGAGAAGGGCAGCGCCATCCACGACGCCACCGTCGTCGGCGACACCGTCGGTGACCCGTTCAAGGACACCGCCGGCCCCTCGTTGCACGTGCTGGTGAAACTCCTCAGCACGATCACCCTGGTGCTCGCGCCGATCTTTATCTAGTCGCGAAACGAACCGGCGCTCCCGGGCGTTCGAGGTCTATGATCTCGCCCGGGGGCGCCGTTTTCTTTTACCCGGAGAAGTGATCCGCTGACACCCATCGACTGGTTCGCCGCCGTCATCCTGGGCGCCGTCCAGGGCATAACCGAGTTCCTGCCCATCAGCAGTTCCGGGCACCTGATCCTGGTCCCCCGGGCCGCCGACTGGGATTCGCCGCTGCTCACCGGGCTCACCTTCGCCGTCGCCGTCCATCTCGGCACCGGCATCGCCGCCCTCGCCACGCTTTCCCGCCAGTGGCGCGACCTGCTGACCGACGCCCGCCGCGCCGCCGGCAACGCCCGCCCCCGCCTGGCCGCCATCGTCATCGGCACCGCCGGCGTCGGGATCATCGCGGTCCTCGCCGAGTCGTCCATCGAGACCGTCTACCGAACCCCTTCCACATGATGGGCGTGGCCGGCATCCTCGGCGGCGCGCTGCTCTGGGCCGCCGACCGCGCCGCCAGTCCCGCCGACACCGCCCCCACCGCCGGCTTCCTCCCCTGGCTCGTCATCGCCTTCTCCCAGGTGGTCGCCTTCATCCCCGGCGTCTCCCGCTCCGGCATCACCATGACCACCGCCCGCTTCCTGGGCATCGCACGGGTCCCGGCCGCCATCTTCTCCTTCCAGTTGATGGCCCCGGTCATCCTCGGCGCCGCCCTCTGGCGCGGACGCGACCTCTTCGGCGACGCCACCTCCGGCGCCGACCTGGCCGTCCTGGCGGTCGGCGCCCTCACCTCGGCGGTCACCGGATTTCTCGCCGCCCGGCTTCTGCTGGCCTTCCTGGCCCGCCACGGCTTCGGCCCCTTTGTGCTCTACCGGGTGATTCTCGGCGCCGCCGCCCTGGCCTTCTTCCTCCCCCGCCTCTAACCCGGCCGGGCCGCGGCTCGGCGTCTTCATCGGTCCCCTGGCCGCCCGGCTTTTGCTGGCCTTCCTGGCCCGCCACGGCTTCGGCCCCTTTGCGCTCTACCGGGTGATCCTCGGCGCCGCCGCCCTGGCCTTCTTCCTCCCCTGCCTCTAACCCGGGCTCCGCCCGCCGGGCTCAGCCCGGTTTTGTTCAACCGCCTCCATCGCCGATCCACTCCGGTCTCGCTGGCCTCAAACCGACTTGACCGCGACGCCCTTTCCTCGCATCGTTGCCACAACCACCCGGCCGCATCGACCCGATCCCGGAGGAGGCACAGCGCCATGGCAGTCGCAACCGGAACCCGCATCGACCCCAACCTCGGCCGCCTCACCACCTACACCGGCGACTCCCTGCGTTGCCTCGCCATGCCGATGGGTGGACTCGGCGCCGGCCAGGTCGCCCTGGCCGGTGA
>CAYYTN010000232.1:0-4494 GCA_964474495.1 uncultured Chloroflexota bacterium | reverse complement strand
GCGAGTTCGGCTGGTGCTCGTCCTTCAGGTCGACGGTCTCGGTGAAGAACGGCCGGCGCAAACTGCGCTCGGTCGTGTTTCGGCTCACCAGGTTGATGCCCAGCTCGTCCAGCCGTTCGTCGTGCACCGCCACCAACACCGGCGATTCGCTCCGCCGCGTCAGCCAGCTTATGTAGGGACCGGTCACCAGGCTCGCCGGCGCACAGTAGCGACACTCCAGTCCCGGTATCTCCGCCACGACCAGCACCGTCTCGTTGGCGGTGAAGCGGGCGATCGCCTCCGGGATGGCGGTGAAGCGCGGATCCTCGGTCACCGCTGGACCGACCAATCGTGCTCTCCGGCCAGCATCTTTTCGACGTACTTGGCCAGCAGATCGACTTCGACGTTGACCCGATCGCCCGTCTTGCCGGCCCCCATCACGATGTGCTCGATGGTGTAGGGGATCAGCGCCACGCCGAAGCGGTTGCCTTCACAATAGGTAACCGTCAGGCTCACCCCGTCCAGCGCCAGGAAGCCCTTCTCGACGATGTAGCGGGTCAGTTCCGCCGGGGCCTCCAGGTCGTAGACCCGCGACTCGCCGTCGGCGGTGATCGCCACGATCGTCGCCGTCCCGTCCACGTGCCCCTGTACGATGTGGCCATCCAGGCGCCCGTTGGCCGCCAGCGGCCGTTCCAGGTTCACCCGATCGCCGGGCTCCAGGTCGCCCAGGTTGGTGCGCCGCAGCGTCTCCGGCATCGCGTCAAAGGTGAGCCCACCGTCGTCGGTAGCCACCGCCGTCACGCAAACGCCGTTCACGGCCATACTGCCGCTGGTCGCGATGTCCGCCGCCACCGCCCCGCCCTCCACCGCGAACGTCTGCAACCCTTCCCGCCGTTCCACGGCCACGACCGTGCCGAGCTCTTCGATAATGCCGGTAAACATCGCTTCGTCCTGTCTACACCGACTCTGCTCCGGGGCCGTAGACGTTGGCGATCGCGGTGATCTGCACGTCCTCCCCGCTGTCCCGCAAGGATACGGCACCGACCCCGCCAATCGACGCGAAATCCGCCGCTTGCGTCCCGGTCACCGGCGCCGGCACGCCGTCCCCGATATCAAACGGGGCCACGAACGCCTCAACCCGGTCCACCAGCCCGGCGTCCAGGAACGCGCCGAGCACCCGCGCGCCGCCCTCGACGAGCAGTTCCAGCACCCCGCGCCGGCCGAGTTCGTCCAGCAGGGCCGGCAGCCTCGCGTCCGCTTCCTCCGCCATCCGCCAGACCTCCGCCCCCGCCGCCTCCAACTCCGCCATCCGCGCCGCCGGTGCCGCCGGCCCGGTCACCACCAGCGTCGTCCCGGGCACGTCCCCACCCAGCATCCGGGCCGTCGCCGGCAGCCGTAACCGCCGGTCCAGCACCACCCGCAACGGCTGGCGGCCCGCGTAGCCGTCCAGGCGGCAGGTCAGCAGTGGGTCATCGGCCAGCGCGGTCGCGCTGCCCACCAGTATCGCGTCGGCCCGCCGGCGCATTTCGTGGACCCGGCGGCCCGATTCCGGGCCCGATATTCGCCGTCGCTGGCCGTCCGTGCCGGCAATCATCCCGTCCCGCGACATCGCCCACTTGGCGGTCACGTAGGGCCGCCGCTGCCCCGCCCACTTGAAGAAGCCCTGGTACATTTCGGCCGCCGCTTCGCCGCCCATCCCCACGTCCACCGCGATCCCCGCCGCCCGCAGCGTCTCCACTCCACCCCGCGCCAGCGGATTCGGATCGCGCGCCGCCACGAACACCCGGGCGATCCCGGCTTCCCGGATCGCTTCGGTGCAGGGCGGCGTTGCCCCCTGGTGATCGCAGGGCTCCAGGGTCACGTAGAGATCGGCCCCACGGGCGGCGTCCCCGGCCAGCGCCAGCGCCCGGCGTTCGGCGTGCCGACCCGGCGCGGCGGCGGTCGCCGCCTGGCCCACGACTTCACCAGCCTTCACGACCACCGCGCCCACCGCCGGCAGCGGGCTGACCTGGCCCAGTTGCGCCCGCGCCATATCCAGCGCCGGCTTCATCCATTCGTTTGCGGGTTCCGTCATCAACCTGTTTCCGCCTCGATCGCCGGCCAACTTCCGGCCCTCAGGCTACCGGATAGCGCCCGGTTTCCCTTCCGCGTCCGCTACCATGCGCTTCCCATGCAGGTACTCGGCATCACCGGCAACATCGCCGCCGGCAAGACCCTTATCGCCGCCATGCTCGCGGAGCGCGGCGCTCACGTGGTCGACGCCGACGCCTTGGTCCACGAGCTCTATCGGCGCGGCACCCCGGTGTTTCAGGCGGTCGCCGCGCGTTTCGGAGACGCGGTCGCCGGACCCGACGCCATCGACCGCGCCGCCCTGGCCGCCATCGTCTTCGCCGACCGCGCGGCCATGCTGGACCTCGAGCGCATCGTCCACCCGGCCGTCGGCGACGCCATCCGCGCCCGCCTGGACGACCGCCCCCCCGGCACGCCGGCCGTCATCGAGGCGATCCGCCTGGTCGAGGGCGCCAGCGCCGAGCTGATCGACCGGCTCTGGATCGTCACCGCGCCGCGCGACGAGCACATCGCCCGCCTGGGCGCGCAGCGTGGACTGGACCGCGCCGACGCCGAGCAGCGACTCGACGCCCAGACCCCGCCAGCGGAAAAAGAGCGCACCTTCAACGAACGACGCCCCGGGGTCCCGGTCAGCTACATCCAGAACTCCGGCTCGGTCGAGGAACTCCGCACCAACGTGGAAGCCGCGTGGGAAACCTTCCTCCAGGCGTAGCTGCCCGCGGCAGCTTTCTTTCTGACTCGTAGCCGCCCGTCGACCGGCGGCGGCGTATTCAGACGAAGCCGGGTTGGGCTAGCTGCCCGCGGAGTCCAGTCCCCGAAGCTCCTCCCACACCCGCTCCACCGCCGCCGAATCGGTCCCCACCACCAGGTACACCTCGTTGCCGTCGCGGAACAGCCGCGCCGAATGGAAGTCCCGGTCCCAGGTCACCAGGTCGCTCGCCACCACCGTCCGCGCCGTGCCGGCGCTGAACGAATCCAGCCAGTCGCCCTGCACGAACAACGTCGCCGCGTCCCAGAACTCATCCGCCACCACCGCGTCCCAGCGCGTCTTCAGCACCAGCAGGTCGTCCATGCCGTCCTGGTAGATCGCGTATTCGTCGCCGCGCCAGCCGCTGGCGAGGCCGCCGGGCCCAGATTCGCCGAACAGCAACTCGAGGAAGAACGCGCCCATCACGTTGCGGCGCAACTCGGTCCAACCGAGCAGCGCCGACTCGCTCAGGTCCGGCAGTTCAACGTCTTCAGGTAGCTCCCCGGCCAGGTACTTGTCCGGGTACATGATCTGCTCGGTCGAGGCCGGCAGGTCGCTGTAGGCGGCGTCCACGAGATCCCAGCCGCCCTCGGCCAGCAGCGCCTCGACGAAGCCCCAGCCGGCCGTGTAAGAGAAGCCCAGCAGCTCGTTTAGGAAGTCCCGCGCGCGACTCGGCGGCAGGCTCGCGGCGCTGTCGGCGGTCAGGAACTCGCCCAGTTCCTCGGTGGTCACCACCCGGTAGAACGCCACCACCCCGGCGGCCGTCGCATCGCCCTCGACCAGCGCCGTGAACGCCGCCAGCGCGTCGCTGTTGTCGGTGCCGATCAGGTCGTCAATCGCCCCCAGGTCGAACGCCGCGTCCTGCAGCGCGTGGACGTACTCGTGGGTCAGCACGAACTTCAGCATCGCCACGCCACCGCCGCCGCCGGCGATCGCGTACATCGCCTTCGTGTCCTGGTCGTAGAAACCCAGGATGTCGGCGCCCAGCAACTCGAGTTGCAGGTCCAGGATGTCCTCGCCCGGCGCCAGAATGCCCAGCAGGCTCCATTCCAGCGCGTCCAGTCGTTGCTCTTCGGGCGGGTAGTCGGCGGCGATCAGGCCCAGCAGGTATTCGGCCAGCTGCTCGCGATCCAGCAACCCCGGGACGATTTCAACCGCCGGCAGCCCGCGTATTTCCAGCACCACCGGTGCGGCCTCGATGAGCACCGCCTCGGCCTCCGCCGACACAGTCGGTTTTGTCTGAATGGCTTCCGCATCGGCGACTGGCGGCGCGGTTTCGGCCGGCACAGCCGCCGCCACAGGCGGTTCCTCCTGAACGGTTACCGCACCTTCGACTGGCGGCGTGGTTTCGGCCGCCGCCGCCACAGGCGGTTCCTTTTGAACGGTTGCCGCACCTTCGACTGGCGGCGTGGCTTCAGAGGAAAGCTCCGCGGGCACCGCGGTGGGCGCTGCCGCGGGTACTGCCGTGGGCGCCGGGGACGCGACGGCGGTGGACTCAGCCCCGGTGCAGCCCGCCAGCAACAACGCCAGCGCCAGCGCCCACCACGCCACCTGGAGTTTTCGTCCGACTAGAATCCGGAACACAAATCCGCCAACCCGTTAAGAACCGCAACCGCAAGCATAAATCAGCCCGACGCCCGCATTTGTAGCCGATCCAACCCCGGAGCAGTCCATGAAGATCCAGGCTCTCAATGTCT
>CAYYTN010000231.1:0-4495 GCA_964474495.1 uncultured Chloroflexota bacterium | reverse complement strand
CCGGGGCATGCAGCCGCCGGTGACCACTATGATTGCGGGCCGGCCCGCACGGGTGCAAACGCCGGGGCCGGTCGGGTCGGGGATGCGGCGCCGGTTCCGGCGAGCAGGTGATCGGCCAGCACGTCCACGGAATCCGGGGTGGGGTCCGATGGCCTCAAGGCAGGGTTCACCGAGCGGCGCTGGTATTGCTCACCTCTAATGGCACCTTGAGCCGGTTGGTTGATCCAGCGATGGTGTGCGCTCCAAAGTATCCCATCCTCAGGACCGGCGCCGTACTGTGGCCGGTCACCGTAGGCCGGGCAGAGAACCGGCGACGCGGCAGGGGGGATCGGGGCTATCGTTCACCCTATGATGACCGTGGCGCCGAGATTTCAAATCGCGGAAACTTGAAGCTACCGGGGAGAGGCCGCCAATGAGTGTCCGGGTCGCGCTTCCCGAGGGAGCCCGCTGCGCGGTCGCGCTCAGCTACGACCTGGAGATGTGCGCCGGGTATTCACCGGTACTGGTCAACCACGGCCGGATCATGCCGCCGCTGCGTGACTACACCCTGGACCTCTGCGCAACCGCCGAGGAGTTCGGCGTGCGGCTACAGTTCTTCTATGTCGGCAACGGGCTGGAAGACGCTGACATCGATTACCTGCACGACATCGTGCGCCGCGGTCACACGATCGACAATCACACCTACAACCACGTCCTTCTGACGATGGCCGACACCGACCTGGTGCGCCAGGAACTGGCGCTGACCAGTCGCCGACTGGAAGAGCGGCTGGGCGTGACTTCGACAGTTTTGCGCGGGCCGGGCGGCTATCCCGGCGGACTGAATCTGCTGCCGGCCAACCAGGCGGCCGTGCTCGAAAGCGGCTTCCGCTGGGTCAGCGGCCACGTGGACAGCACCATGGGCCACTACGGGCCCGAGCACGACGCTGCCGCGGCGAGTCGGCTGCAGGCCTACACCTATCCGAACGGCCTGATCGAATTACCGATCCAGGGCTGGATGGACCGCATCTTCTTCGATTTCCATCGCTGCCGCGACGCCGAGGCGCTGGAGGCGTGGCGGCGGGCCGAAGGGCATCGACCGGTGGCCAACGGGTGGACCTGCCCGTGGACGGACCCGAACGCGCTGGACGACTGGATCGACTACAACCTGGCCGCCCTGGACCATGCCTACGAGCACCGCTTGCTGTGGGTTCCGGTATGGCACCCGTACACCCACTATCTGCACGATCCGAAGAACCGGGCCTTGCCGGCGCTGCTGGCGCATGCGCGGGCCCAACCGGACCCGGTGCTGGTCTGCACGGTGCGCGAGGCGGTTGAATTCCTGCGGGTCGAATAGGGGCGCGAGACGCCGACGGGTTCGGAATCCGGTAGCATGCGGCGAGCTACCGGAAGTCGGCCGCCTCGACCGCTAGCAGCCTGGCGGATCACGCCGACGGGGGAGGAGAGACACCACGATGGACTATGACGCGATCGTCGTCGGCTGCGGGCACAACGGACTGGTGGCCGGGTTCTACCTGGCGAAGGCGGGGCTGCGGGTGCTGGCGCTGGAGCGGGGCGCGAAAGTGGGTGGTATGGCGGCGACGGACGAACTTATCCCGGGTTTCCACTTCACGACCTACGGGCACAGCTTCGTGCTGTTCCACAGCGACATCCTGGACGACATGCAGTTGATGGACTACGGCCTGCAGGTCGACTCGTACGATCCGGGCTCGTTTCAACCGTTTCGAACCGGCAAGCATCTATCGTTCTGGAGCGACTACGAGCAGACCCTGGAGTCGATTGCCCGGATTTCCCCACGCGACGCAGAAGCGTGGCCGCGCTGGCTGGAGTACCACGCGCGGCTGGGGGCGATGTTTGCGCCGTACCTGCTGACGGAGCCGCCAACGCTGGGCGAGCTGGCGCGGCGATTTGAGGGGACTGAGGACGAGGAACTCTTCTACTGGATGATCACCGGCACGACGCGGGGATTCGTAAACGAGATCTTCGAATCGGAGGAGATGAAGGCGTCGGTGATCGCGACGTTTGACTCCGGGACGACGGATGCGGCGGGAGCCTTGCTGTACTGGGCGTTCCACAGCGCCGCCTCAGCCGGGCTGTCGGCCCGCGGCCTGAGCGGGTATCCGAAGGGTGGGATGGGCGCCGTGGCGAAGGCACTGGGCCAGTCGGCCACCGAGGCCGGCCTGGAGGTGCGGACCAACGCCGACGTGGAGCGGATTCTGGTGCGGGACGGGGAGGCGGTGGGGGTGCGACTGAGCGATGGCACGGAGGTGTCTGCCCCAGTGGTGCTGTCGAACTCCGACCCGCAACGGACACTCCTGGGACTTGTCGGGCGCGAGGAACTGCCCCCGGCGCTCGTGCGGCGATTGGAGCGGATCCACTCCGACGCGGGCTATTTCAAGCTCCACTGCGCCTGCCACGGGTTGCCGGAATGGAGGGCGCTGGATGGTGACGATCTCTCGTCGCATCACTTCGCGCACGTCCGGATCTGCGAGTCGCTGGACGCCCTGGACGAGGCCTGGCACCGCGCCCGCCGGGGCCTGGTCCCCAGGGAACACGCGCTCGGGATCATCTCGACAACCGTGGATGACCCTTCTTCGGCGCCGCCCGGTCACTACTGCATCAGCATCTGGGGTGAGTTCGCGCCGATGCGGCTGCGTGAGGGCAGCTGGGATCAGATGACCGAAGTCGTGGCAGAGAGGCTGATGGACCAGTTGACCGAACTGGCGCCCAACTTCCGCGATATCGTCGACGAGTGGCATCTGGTGACACCGGAGTCGATGGCGGACCGGTTCGGCCTGACGGCCGGGCACATGCACCACACGGATATGACGCTGGACCAGGTTCTCTCGCAGCGGCCGGCGCCCGGCTGGGCCGACTACCGGACGCCGGTGCAGGGTCTGTATTTGGGCGGATCGGGGTGCCATCCGGGAGGCGGGGTGACCGGCCTGCCGGGACGAAACGCGGCGATGGCGGTGCTGGAGGATCGGGGACAGCTCTAGGCCTTCGAAAGGATTGGGCGGCTACGGACCGATCAGGCGGGGCGGGCGACCCTCCGGCCAATCCAGCTTCCCAAGGAAGAGTCCGCGGGTGCGATTGGTCTCCCGATAGCGGAAATCACGCGGATCGCCCGAGCAGTGCGTGATCCACCATTGGTCTTGCCAGTGAAAGACCTCGGCCGCGTGCACGAAACCCAGGCGGGCTGACTCGTGCCCATGGAAATCGAGCGGCGAATCGGAGGCTACGTAGTAAGTCCACCATCCATGTTTGAAGAACAGCCAGTAGCGGCCGTCCTTTGGCACGACACACGGGGATTCGACTTCCAGGCTGGGCTCTTCATCCAACGGCCAGGCTCCCATGGTGAACACCGGCCCCACCTCCTGCCAGTGCCGGAGATCATTCGACACTGAGGCCGCGACACACACCAGGTTGTGGCCGAACCGCTCCTGCATCCGGGAGACCCAGTAGGCCACATATCGGCCGTCGTCGAGGCGGTTGATGTGCGGGTCGCGGCAGCCACCATAGGTGCCGCCGAATCGTTCGGCGAACGCCCGCCGTCCGGGGCCCGCTTCGAGATTCGGCACTCCCAGTTCGGTCGGCGTCGGGAGCCCGTGACCGGGCCATTTGGACCAGGACAGGGAAGGGACGATGACCGGGTTGCCGGGGTACCTATCCCAGGTGGTGAGATCGTCTGAGATGGCCAGACAGAGGCGCTGGGTCGTCCACTCGTCGGCGGCGGCGTAGAGCATGAAGAACCGGCCCTCGTGCTCCACCACGAACGGCGCGAAGATGCTCCCGATTTCGGGCCAGGTTCCGGCCACATGCATCACGTCGGGATGAACATCCCACCGCATCAGATCCGGGCTGGTGGCATGGGCGATCGACACCTCGCGCTTGTCGTCCACCGACCCGACGATGGAGAAAAGATGCCAGGTGCAGTCGTGCCAGATCAGGCAATGGTCGTTCAGATAGCGCCCGGGGATGGACAGGACCTCGGTGAACGCACCGAACTGAACATCGCCGTAGGGGCCATGGAACACCGATTCGGGCATCACCTTTATCCCCCTCGAATCCCGCGGGCCATCTGCCGGCCTGAGTTCGGTACGACTCACGGACCCATCACCCGCCCCAGGGTAGTCCACGCTCAGGCGGCGATGTAGCCATGGCTCAGATTATTGGTCCACCAACATGCGTATTCCCGGAGGGCACCAAGTCGCCGTCTCCTAGCCACGTGGTGTCGACGGATACTTGGCTATACCGGGCGCACGTGCGGCTGCCGGCCAATTGTCAATGAATTGTGGGGGCTTGGAGGTCGGGATGAGCACCAGAGAATGAAACCGGTGATTCCCCGCTAGAGTGGCGGCTGCAATCGGGATCGCCAGAAGAGAGTTGGACCGGCGTCACGATGAATTGCGCAGGCCCCGCCCTGCCGCTGAGCATAGTCCGCGACTCGGGATTGAAGATCCCCGCCATTCCAGCCTGAGCGACCCTCGATACCGCT
>CAYYTN010000230.1:1955-4495 GCA_964474495.1 uncultured Chloroflexota bacterium | reverse complement strand
GATGTGATCTTCATGGCGCTGGCCGACGAAGAGGTGGGCGGCGAGGCCGGGGCGCTCTTCATGGTGGAGCAGCATCCCGAGGTGTTCGAGGGCGTCCGCTACGCCATCGGCGAGTTTGGCGGTTTCTCCCTGGACGGCGGCGGTACGCGCTTCTACCCGGTCATGATCGCCGAGAAGGTCATCGCCTGGCTGCGGCTGCACGTGCACGGGCCCGGCGGTCACGGGGCGATGCCGATGCGCGGCGGCACGATGGCAAAGGTCGCCCGGGTGCTCGAACTTCTGGATCAGAATCGACTGCCGGCCCACGTCCCGGCGGCGACGGCGGCGATGGTGGAAGGGATGGCCGCCGGACTGCCCGATCCAGAGGGCGCGGCGCTGCGCGGCCTGCTGGACCCGCAGACGGTGGACGCGACGCTGGACGCGGTGGGGCCGGCCGGGCGAATCTACGAGCCGCTGCTGCACAACACCGTTAACGCGACCGTCATCGGCGGCGGCGGCAAGATCAACGTGGTGCCCAGCGAGGTCACCATCGATCTCGACGGACGGACGCTACCGGGCTACGGCCCCGCGGAACTGGTGGCCGAGTTGACCGACTTGCTGGGCGACCTGGCCGAGATCGAAGTACTGCAGCACGACCCGCCGGGGCGCCCGGAGCCGGACATGGGGTTGTTCGACACTCTCGCGGAGGTGCTCCGGGAGGCCGATCCGGAAGGCATTCCGGTGCCGCTGATGATGGCCGGCGCGACCGACGGGCGCTTCTTCGAGCGACTGGGCGTGCAGACCTACGGCTACCTGCCCATGACCCTGCCGGCGGGTTTCGACTTCACGGTGTACATCCACGCGGCCGACGAGCGGATTCCGGCGGCGGCGGTGGAGTTCGGGACCGATGCCATGTTCAACCTGCTGGGGCGGTTCAGC
Organism: uncultured Chloroflexota bacterium; assembly: GCA_964474495.1. Taxonomy (GTDB): domain Bacteria; phylum Chloroflexota; class UBA11872; order UBA11872; family VXNJ01; genus JASLPR01. The sequence continues at coordinate 3,577 of CAYYTN010000230.1, read as the reverse complement.
GGCTAGTTACCTGGGCCAAGCCGGAGAAAAGAGGCCAGGTTGCGTGTGTCGGGACGCCCGCCGCCCAACCTGGCCGGTGGTCGGGGCGCGGGGATTCGAACCCCGGACCTCGTGCTCCCAAAGCACGCGCGCTAACCAGACTGCGCCACGCCCCGCTCGGCAAAGCCGATTCTAGTGCACAACCGGCCCCGGCAACGTGGTCGCATCGGGGCAGCCCGCCGCAACCGAAGAGTGCGCCGCTAGCCGGTTTCGCCTTCCGCCGGGGCCTCCGGCGTTGTGCCGTCGCCGCCCGCGTCCCCATCGCCGTCCCCCACCGGGTCCCCCGCCAGCCACTCGGCGTAGGCTTCCGGAGCCTCCGTCTCGGCGATATCGGGACTCACGGTGTAGCGATTCGGCCAGGCCGTGAAGCTGGACCCGAAGGTATCTTCGAGGTGCGTCTCGCCATCGACCGAGACCCGCCGTTTCAGCGAGGCGAATACCCCTTCGACCGCCCACTCGGTCTGCTCTTTGAACTCCGGCTCTTCTTCGGCGTCGATCACCCACTCGTCGGGCGGCGAATCGACCCAGTTGGAAAGTTGGTGGTCGGAGATTTCGACCTGCCGGTTTGTCGGCGATCCCCAGAGTTCGAACTTCAGCGTCTGGCGGCGACGATCGAACAGCGTTCTCACCATGATCGCGCCATCGGTGTCGTTCATGAACCTCAAGTCCAGCGTCGGTTGCCAGATCGAGGCGTCGAACCCGATCGGGTTGCCGCCCTGCTCGTAGTAGCGGACGCGATACAGGTGTCGATGCCGCTCCAGGATGGGCAGGCCGGCCCAGAACGCCGCTCGAAACATCGTCGTGGATACCTGGCAGATACCGCCGCCAATGGCGTCCTCGGTGGAGTCTTCAACTATCACCAGTCCGTCGATGAAGCCGCGGTCGTACTCGATCGGCCCGAGGTAGTCGTTGAACGAGAAGACCTCGCCGGGCATCACCACCGAGCCGTGCAGCAGGCCGGAGCCGGCATCGATGTTGTGGATCCGGTAGCTCGGTGAATTGATGAACATCGACTCGCCGATGGAGAGCCTGGCGACGATGCCCAGATCCGCGGCGTCCGGCGTGGCGCGTTCCGCGGGGCGGCCGACAATCGGTATGTCCACGGTGGGCGGGCCCGAGCGGGCCGCGACGAGCACGCGGTCGAAGAGTGAGCGGTGGTCCAGTCCGCGGCCGTCGGACCAGGATTGGAACTCGGTAACCCGCCGGCTCTCGGGGTCGTAGTTGAGCTGGCCGTGGATGGGCTGAAAGCCCAGGGTGTCATCGATCTCATCGAAAAGCGGCTGCAACTGGCTGCGATCGAGCGTGGCGACAGGTGTTTCCCCGGAGTTGTCGATGGTGATCGCGGCGCGAAGTTGTTCCTGGGGAATCAGCCAACCCGCCCCCTCAAACTGCAGTACCAGCGGAGTATCCACCAGTCGCTCGGTGTCGTACACGAGTTGCCGGGCGGCGCTGGTGGGATAGGTGGGCGCGGTCTGCATCAACGGCACTTCGATCTGCTGGACCCCGGCCGACGGCCCCGGCGCCCGGACCAGCGCGACGGCCGACTCCCAGTCCAGTTCTACTCCGGAGCGAGCCTCGCGGAA
>CAYYTN010000230.1:1079-1945 GCA_964474495.1 uncultured Chloroflexota bacterium | reverse complement strand
GCCGTCGGCCAGGGTGACGCCGGCGTTGTTGAACGGCTGGAAATACATCGAGGCGACCGAACGCAAGTAATCCCGCAGCTTCTCACGCTCGAAACCGAATTCGATGGGCCAGTTGCGCGGCGAGGCGACGGCTTGGGTTTGCTCGCGAGTCCGCTGGAATATCCCGCCGCTGCGCCCCCAGACATAGGCCTTGCGCAACGGGGTCAGGTAGTCGATCGAGATTCCGATATCGGCCGCGGTCGGCCGCCAATCGCGGTCAGGTGCCTTGAAGACAACCGGGTTCTCCAGGTAGTCCCGCCATCGCAGCGAGAACATGTCGGCCGCCTCGTCGGGGGTGAGGTCGGAAACATCGACGCCCTCCACCATCGTCCCCGGCAAGAACCGCCCGCTGTGACGCATGCCCATCCGGATCATGAACGCCCCGCCGCCACCGACGGCAAAGCCGCCGGCCAGCGCCGCGGCGCCCAGGAATGTCCGGCGCGAGCGTGGCGCCATCGCTAGCGGACCCCGGCGGATCGTAGGACGGCGTTTGTCACTGGTTGAGACTTCCAATCTGCGGCGGCGGTAACTGGCAGGGTACCCCCCGAGGCGCCGGCGCAACCGGGGCGCGAACGCTCCCGGAACCATCTAAACGGATGGTAGCACCGAAATCATGTCAAGAAACCTACAATCCCGGCGACGAAACCCGGCCTGGCGGGCTAGCTGAGCCGCTGACCGTTGATGAGAAGCTCAAAACGACACCCGAGCTTCTCGGCGGCCGTGCGACACATCACCATGCGACTGAGGAATATCTCGAAATACTCCATCACCGTCGATACCGCCGTGTCGATGGAGATCCCCAGGGTGATCACGCGATCTTCGCGATC
>CAYYTN010000230.1:0-1051 GCA_964474495.1 uncultured Chloroflexota bacterium | reverse complement strand
GTGGATGTCGAAGCTCGCCCGGTCCTCGTTTTGGACGCGGCTGCGATGGACGTCTGACTTGTCGGCAATGATCACGGCGGCCGCCACCGAGCCCACCGGGACGCCGATCGACTCCTCGTGGTTGCCGATGGCGCTGAGCACCGGGGTCAACTCTTCCACCGGCATGCCCGAGCGGCGCAGGTGGTCGTAGGCCAGGAAGGAGCTGGAAATGTGGTGGCGGTCGCGGGCTATGACGTTGCCGATGTCGTGCAGGTAGGCGGCCACGCCGCCGAGTTCGCAGGTTCTTTCCGCGTAGCCCAGTTCCGTCAGGATTCGTATCGCCAGGTCCGATACCCGGTCGGCGTGACGCTGACCGTGCTCGGTGTAGCCGGCGGCGTCCAGGTTGGCGTTGGCGCTGGTGAGCAGGCTCTGGATGAACGCGTCCTCGCGCAGATCATCGACGGTCAACCTGCCGTCGGAACCGGGTTCGCTCACGCCGCTAGGGCCGCGTGTGCCCGTCGCCGATGACCACCCATTTGTAGGTGGTCATCTCGCGGAGCCCCATGGGGCCGCGGGCGTGCAGTTTCTGCGTGCTGATGCCGATTTCCGCGCCCAGGCCGAACTCACCGCCGTCGGTGAACTGGGTGGAGGCGTTCAGGAACACCGCGCCGGCATCAACTTCGTTGAGAAAGCGCCGCGCCACGGCCTGTTCTTCAGTGACGATCGCCTCCGAGTGCCCGGAGCCGTGCTCGTCAATGTGTTCCAGCGCCTCGCCCAGTCCCTCCACGAGGCTGACGGCCATGCGGAGCGAAAGAAACTCGGTGTCGAGGTCTTCGGCCGTCGCGGGTCTGGTCGGCGCGGCGTCGGCGATGGCCGCAGCTGCCTCTTCGGTTGCCCGAATCTCGACTCCCGCCTCGACCAGGCGCGCCGCCACCCGGGGAAGGAACCGGCCGGCCACTTCACGGTCGACCAGTAGCGAATCGAGCGCGTTGCAAATCGACACCCGGCGAGTCTTGGCGTTGAAAACAACGTCGGCGGCTTTATCCAGGTCGGCGGCGGCGTGCACATAGGT
>CAYYTN010000229.1:1516-4497 GCA_964474495.1 uncultured Chloroflexota bacterium | reverse complement strand
CGCGGCGCGGCGGGGGCCGCTGGGCGTCTTCTTCTTCGTCATCGCCGACGTAGGGCGAATCGCGCCGGCTGACCCGCACCTGGGCTTCACGGGCGCCCAGGCCCAGCAAATGCCCGGGGGTGCCGGAGTCGACGATCTTGATATCGACCTCGTCGAGGGTCGCGTTCAGCTCCAGCAGAGCCAGCTTGACCGCCTCTTCGACGGTCTTGCCGGTGGTTTCGACCTGATCAGCCACGTTTGCGCCTCCGTCGTCGTCTACGTTTCCTGGTGCGGGTTTTCTTTTCGGGTGGGGGTCCTTCGATATCGAGGGACTCAAAGTCGACTTCGCCGGTGTCGGCCGGAGTGACCCCGGCGTAGCGGCCGGCGCCCATGCGAGTCAGGAACCGAATCGAGCCGGGGGACAGGTGGTTTTCAAGCTTCCCGAGGCCGCTGAAGAAGAACTGCTGGACGATTTGGATGATCCCGGTCCAGACCCAGTAGAGCAGGAAGGCCGAGAAGAAGAACCAGCCGATGAACATGAAGAACACCGGCATGAACTTCATGACCGATTGCATGGAGGCGGCGACCCCGCCGGAACCAGCGGTGGCGGGCGGGGGGGTCATGTAGCTCTGCAGGAAGAAGGTGATACCGCTGAGAATCGCCATGACGGAGATGTAGGCGGGCCAGCTTTCGGGGAGAAAGGGGATGTCGAAGGTGGCGTCGGGCTGGGCGAGATTGAACCAGAGGAAGTTCTCGTCGATGGGGATCGAGCCACCGACCGCGGCGCAGGCGGTGAGCACGTCGGAACCCGGCCCCCCTCGGCCCATATCCTGAATTCCGAGGTCGGTGACGCAGTGGCCGAGAGTGAGGAGCCCGCCGTACATGGCGAGCCAGACCGGCATCTGCAACAGCAACGGGAGACAGCCGGAGAGCGGGTTGATGCCCTCCTTCTTGTACAGCTCCATGGTCATCTGCTGCTCGCGCTGCTTGTTGCCGCGGGCGCGGGCCTTTACCGCCTGTAGCTTGGGCTGCAGGCCCTGCATGGCGCGCTGGGCGCGCAGGCCCTTGACCGACAACGGTAGAAGGACCAGCCGAATCGCGAGGGTGATCAGCAGGATGGAGATGCCGTAGCTGCCGACCGCGTCGGCGATCAGGGTGATGAAATTGGATAGCGGATCGACAACGAAATCCTGCCAACCGGGCATCAGGCGATCTCCTCGTGATTGTGCGCGTGGTCGTGCGCCGGCGGGACGGGGTCGTGCCCCCCGCTGCTAAAGGGGTGGCAGCGCCCGATTCGGCGGATGCCGAGCCAGAGACCGCGCAGGCTGCCGTGGGTCGCGACCGCCTCGTAGGTGTACTCGGAGCAGCTGGGATAGAAGCGACAGCCACCGCCCAGCAGCGGCGAAACGGTGGCCTGGTAGCCGCGGATGGCCTTGAGGATCAGGAACCTCATCGGCCGGCCCGGGAGCGCCGCCGCGCACTGTAGACGCGTTGACAGTGGCGAAGCAGGTCGGCGTAGGGCAGGTCGGCCGCGCCCGACCGGCCGATGGCGACGATGTCCAGCGGCGCGAGCGATGGGTCCAACCCGGCGGCGAAGGCCGCCCGCAGGCGCCGGCGGATGCGGTTGCGCTTGACGGCGTTGCCGGTGCGCCGGGTGACGGAAATGCCGAGACGGGTTTCGTCGGTTTCCCCGGGGACGCGGAATGCCAGCATGGACTTCAGGCTGACGGCGTCACGCGCCGAACGGACCCGCGCGAAATCGGCGCGGCGCCGCAATCGACCGAGTTTTGCCACGAAACCCCCCGAGATTGTCGTCTGGTAAGTGGTGCGTTGACCAGCGCCTGGTGAGCGCTAGGCGGAGAGGCGGGAGCGACCCTTTGTTCGGCGCCGTCGGATGATGGCGCGTCCGGCGCGGGTGCGCATGCGCCGGCGAAAGCCGTGGCGCCGCTTTCGACGTCTGACTTTTGGTTGATAGGTTCGCTTCATGGTCCGCCCATACAAGTGAGAACGAGAGGCGCGGGCGCGCATGATTCCTGGTGCTGGTCTGGAACAGTGACTATATCACCGCCCCGACCGGCCGGCAAAGACGCCGGCGGCCGCCTAGAGGTGGATGATCTCACGGGTCTCGGGAGAGCATTCGGCTTCGGGAAACATGGAGGCCATGGTGCCGAGGACGCGGTCGAGGACGGAGTGCAGGTGGGCGACGTCGTTGGCCACGCAGGCGACGCCGATGACGGCCGACTGGTGCTGGTCGTTGTCGCCGACTTCGGCGATGGTGACGTTGAAGCGATTGCCGATGCGCGTAACCAGGCTCTTGACGATCCGTCGCTTTTCTTTGAGCGACCGATTGCCACGCAGCCGTAGATGTACCGAGACGGTTCCCACAATCATTTTCCCAGTGTAGGGCGGGCAAGTATGGTTCCAGTCACGAAATGGCCGGTACGGCGAAGGTAGGGCCCGGGTAGACATGCAGGAGACGCGAAAACGGGCGGCCCTGGGGATCGACCTGGGATCGACGAACGCCAAGGCGATGGCGGTGGCCGAGGACGGCGCGGTGGTGGCGACGGGTACGGCGGCGACGGGATTCAACTACCCGGGCCCGGGACTGGTGGAGATGGACCTGGCGGCGGCGTGGGAGGCCGTGGCGGGGGCGGTGCGGGGGGTGGCGGCGGAGGCCCGCCGGCAGGGCTACGCGATCAGTTGCGCCGGGCTGTCGGCGCTGGGGCCGGCGCTGGTGCTGATGGACGCGGCGGGCGACCCGGTGCGGCCGGCGATTGCCTACTCAGACCTGCGGGCGGCGGCTGACTCCCGCGAGATCGCGGCCCGGGTGGACGTGGAGACCCAGGTGCGGCTGACCGGAGTGCGCTGGGCGCCGGGGATGGCCAGCGCGCCGCTGTTGCGGTGGATCCAACGGGAGGAACCGGAGGCCTACGCCCGGGCGGCGGTGGTGGGGCACCCGTCAACGTTCTTGCTACACCGGCTGACCGGACGCTTCGCGATTG
>CAYYTN010000229.1:0-1506 GCA_964474495.1 uncultured Chloroflexota bacterium | reverse complement strand
AGACGACGGGGCTGTTTGCCTACCAGGGGGAACCGCGGTGGCTGCCGGACGCGGCCGCGGCGATGGACGTCGGGCTGGAGAAACTGCCGGAGCCGGTGGACGCGGTGGTGCGGGCCGGAGCGCTGACGGCGACGGCGGCGGCGGCGCTGGGACTGGAGCCGGGAATCCCGGTGAGCGCGGGGGCGAACGATTCCACGTGTGCGGCGGTGGCGCTGGCGATCCTGGAACCGGGCCGGCTGGGGTTCCTGCTGGGCACGACCAACGCGGTGGTGACCGCCGTGGCGGGGCCGCGTTTCGGGCCGGAATTCGTGATGCGGCGAAGCATCGTCCCGGGGCAGTGGCTGGCGGTGGGGGCGACCGTGACGGGCGGGGCGAGCATGGACTGGCTGCTGCGACTGCTGGACATCGCAACCGGAGACCCGGCGGAGGTGGACGGACTGGTGGGGGACACGCGGATCGAGCGGGTCTCGCCGTACTTTTTGCCGCACCTGGCCGGGGAGCGGAGCCCGCTGTGGGACCCGGCGGCGCAGGGGACCTTGCACGGGCTGAGCCTGGCTACGGGCCGCCGGGCGCTGCTGCTGGCCGGGATCGAGGGGAACGCGTTCGCGCTGCGGGAGGTGCTGGAGGCGATGAGCGATCGCTTCGGACCGCCGGCGAAGGAAGCGGTGGTGACGGGCAGCCAGGCGCGCGGCACGCGCTTCATGCAGGCGCTGGCGGATGCGACGAATCTGCGCCTGCGGGTGGCGGCGATGGCGGATGCAGCGCCGCTGGGGGCGGCGCTGATGGGTCGGGTGGCGGCGGGGGAATGCGCGGTGGAAGACCTGCGCGGAGCGAAGGTGCCGGTGGCGGCGGTGGTGGAACCGACCTCGGGAGCGCGGGAGATCGCGAATGAGCGTTTCGCCCGGTACCGGGAAATCTTTGCGGCTTTGCGGGCGGAATGACGAGTGGGACAGGTGACAGATGGGCAGTCGCGGTGTATACATTCACTGCCCCTGGAAGCGGTGGGAGGCGTGGGGTGGGATGGCATGCATGTGCAGCTTCAATGAACCCGAGAACCACCTCGGGTAGTTCAGGAACCTAAACCCGTTGCAAATTCGATCCCGCAGATGGTTATCGGTGGGGATGGGGGTGAAGCGCTACATCGCGCTGGTTCTGGTTGGAACCGCGGTGGCGGCGCTGGCGCTGGCGATGTTCCTGGCCTATGTGTATCGCACGTTCGATGTGCCGGAGTCGGCCGGCTGGCTGGTGCACCTGGTGACGCTGCAATGGATCCCGCACCCCTGGCGTGAGGTGGGACTGGCGGCGGTGGGGGTGCTGGTGGCGGTGCTGGGGACGCTGGCGCTGTTCAAGTCGGTGCTGAGCGTGGTGATCGCCCCCGGGTCGGACGTGGCGGAGATCATCTACCAGGGAAGAATCCGGCAGCGCGGGCCGCGGGTGGTGAGTATGGGCGGGGGCACGGGGCAAAGCATTCTGCTGCGGGGGTTGAAGGAACTGACCACCAACCTG
>CAYYTN010000228.1:3564-4510 GCA_964474495.1 uncultured Chloroflexota bacterium | reverse complement strand
GGTCAGCCACTCGATCCGCATCGCCGGCGACGAGATCGACGAACGGATCGTCAACTACATCCGCGAACGGCATCACCTGCTGATCGGCGAACGCACCGCCGAGGCCTGCAAGATGGAGATCGGCTCGGCGTTTCCGAACGGCGACGAGCCGACGGCGTTCGTGCGCGGGCGTGACCTCAACACCGGGCTGCCGCGGGCGCTGGAGATCAGCTCCGGGGAGATTCGGGAAGCCATCTCGGGGACGGTCAACGAGATCATCGACAACGTCAAGCTGGCGCTGGAGGCGACGCCGCCGGAGTTGCTGGCCGACATCATGGAAGACGGCGTGTACCTGGCCGGCGGCGGCGCGCTGCTGGGCGGGTTCGACCGGGCCCTGGAACAGGCCACCGACGTGCCGGTCGTGACGGCCAAGAACCCGCTGGAGGCGGTGGTGCGCGGCACCGGCGCCTGCCTGCAGAATCTATCCGCCTACCGTGAGATCTTCATCTCCGACAACGGCTACTCCATCTCCTAGGGAAACGGTTTGCGCGCACAAAGATCGCTCGTCTGGCTGATCTTCCTCTCAATGCTGTCGCTGGGTTTCTCGGTGCTGCACAACAACGGCGCGCTGCATCCGGTGGAGGACCTGATAGCGCGGCTCGCGGCGCCGGTGCAGGGGCTGGTGGCGGATATCTCGGCCGGCGCGGCGCGGACCCTGGGGGACGTGCGCGGGTTCTCCGAATTGCGCGACGAGAACGCCGGCCTGGACAGCCAGGTGGACCAGCTGACGGCCGAACTGGCCCGGCTGCGGGCGACCGAGCGCGAGAACGAGTCGCTGCGGGAAGCGGTGGGCTACACGCTGGAGCACCCGGAGCTGGACCTGGCGGCGGCCAAGGTGATCGGCAAGGACAGCTCGAACCTGCTGGATCTGCTGATAATCGACCGCGGCCGCTCCAGCGGCCTGGAA
>CAYYTN010000228.1:0-3497 GCA_964474495.1 uncultured Chloroflexota bacterium | reverse complement strand
GGATCGTGTCGGTGGGGGCGGAAACGGCCCGAATCCTGCCGATCACCAGCAGCGGCAGCGCGGTGAACGTGGTGCTCCAGGGTGAGTTCGCCGACGCCGACGGGGTGGTGACGGCGCAGCCCGACGGGACACTGCTGATGAGCAATATCCTTGAAACGGACCTGGTGGAGCCGGGGCAGTTCGTGATCACGTCGGGACTCGGCGGCACCTTCCCCAGGGGCATCCTGGTGGGGCAGATCGTGAACGTGCGGCGGCTGGCCTCGAGCGTGCTTAAGGAGGCCGACGTGCGGCCGTTCGTGCGCCCGGACACGCTGGACACAGTGCAGGTGATCAAGGCCTTCGAGGATGGCTAGCCTCTTGCGGCGGACGGGCGGGCTACCGAGTTTCACGCGCCCATCGCCGGATTGCGGCTCGGTGCTGCGGACGATCCTGACGCTCTTCGTGATCTTCGCGCTGGCGATCTTGCAGACCTCGGCCACCCCGTACTTCCCGGTCTTCGGCATCCGGCCCGACCTGCCGCTGATCTTCATCGCCGTCTGGGCGAACGTGGCGCGCGGCTCGCGGGTGCTGCTGTGGGCGTTCGCACTGGGGTTTCTGCTGGACGTGGTCAGCGGCACCCCCACCGGGACCAACATGCTGGCGATCACGTTCGCGGCCTACGTGGCGACGCTGGGCGGGGCGGGGATGTTCCGCACGAACCTGCCCTGGTCATTGGCGGCGGTGGCCGCCGGGACGCTGGTGTTCTACCCGACCAGCATGGTGATCCTGGCGGCGCAAGGGTTCGCGATCCCCTGGCTGACGGCGCTGACCAACACCCTGGCGCTGGCGATAATTGTCAATCTGGGCGCAACGCTGGTGCTCTACTGGCCGATATCCCTACTGGAACGGTTGACCCGGGGCAGAAGGCCGTACAGGATTCTCTAGGCCGTTCGGGCGGAACGCCCGGCCTTCGCCAGGAAAGACGATACGGTGGACGAGATCACTGGAAGAGGCCCGGGGCGCCCGCGCAGCAGTTCGCGGCGGGCGTTGATCCTGGGCGGGGTGGCGGCGGCCGGGGGCGCGGCGCTGATCGGCCGGCTCTACGACCTGCAGATCGTACGCGGCGGCGAGTATGCCGGGCAGGCCGAGGCCAATCGCACCCGCCAGGAGGCGGTGGCGCCGCTGCGCGGGTTGCTGTTCGATCGCAACGGAACCCGGCTGGTGCGGAATCTGCCGATTTTCGACGTCTGGGCGATGCCCGGCGATGTGCCCGAGGACCGGATCGTCGGGGTGGCGGTCGCGGTGGCGGGGCTGACCGACGGCGACGCAACCGACCTGGAGACCCAGCTGACGATCTCGCGGTCAAGGCCGCTGGACGCGATCCGGCTGGCGCGCGATATCCCCCGCGAGACCGCGCTGATCATCCAGGAACGCGCCCTCGATCTGCCCGGGGTGACAGTCCGCGACTCGGCCCGGCGCAAATACAGCCACGGCGACGTGATGGGCGAACTGGTCGGCTTCACCGGTCCGATATCGGCCGAGCGCGCCGATGAGTTCCTGGAACAGGGCGTGGGCCTCGATGAAGACGTGGGCCTGGCCGGGATCGAAAACAAGCTCCAGGAGGTCCTGCGCGGCAAGGACGGCCGCCGCCTGATCGAGGTCGGGGCGCTGGGGGAGGAGCGACGCGAATTCGCCTTCACGCCGCCGGAGCCGGGGCGCAATCTCTACCTGACCGTCGAGGTCGAGTTCCAGCGCGGGCTCCACGAGATCATGGGGCGGTTCCTGGGCGACGACGGGGCCGGGGTGGCGATCGTGACCGCGATCGACAGCGGCGACGTGGTGGGAATGGCCAGCTACCCTACGTTTGATAATCAACTGTTCGCCGAAGGTATCTCGACCGCCGACTTCTCGGCGCTGGCCAGCGATCCGCGGCGGCCGCTGATCAACCACGCGGTCGCCGGGCTCTATCCGCCGGGCTCGACCTACAAGCTGATCGCGGCCGGGGCGAGCCTCGAAGAAGAGGTCGTGGACCCGGATCACATAATCGAGTGCCCGGGGCACCTGATCCTGCCGAGCGGCTGGGTGTTCTATGACTGGTTGCTGACCGGGCACGGGCCGGTGGATATGCACCGGGCGATCTCGGAGTCCTGCAACGTGTATTTCTACAACGTGTCCGGGGGCAACCCCTACACGGACCTGGTGGGACTGGGCGAGCAACGCCTGGCGGAGTATTCGCGGGGCTTCGGCTTCGGGCAGGCCACCGGGATCGATCTGCCGAACGAATTGGCCGGGACGGTGCCGGATCACGAATGGAAACAGGAGCGCCTGGAGGAGCCCTGGGTCACGGGCGACACCTACCAGGCGGCGATCGGGCAGGGCTTCGTGCAGGCGACGCCGTTGCAGTTAATGAACATGTACGCCGCCATCGGCAATGGCGGCACCCTCTATCGGCCGCGGCTGATCGACCGGATCGAGTCGCAGGAGGGCGAAGTGGTGGAGGTTCCGGCGGTGGCGGAGATCGGCCGGCTGCCGCTGTCGGCCCAGAACCTGCAACGGCTCCGCGATGGTTTGATGGAGGCGGTTCACGGCGTGAACGGCACCGGCAAGAAGGCGCGCAGCGAGGTCACGGTGATCGCCGGCAAGACCGGCACGGCCGAGTACACCGGCCAACTGGTGGAGGGCGGCAACCTGCCCAGCCACGCGTGGTTCGCCGGGTACGCGCCGGCCGATCACCCGCGAATCGCCTTCATGGTGCTGATTCGGGACGGCGGGGAGGGGTCGGAGGCGGCGGCGCCGGTGGCCCGCGACATCGTGGAGTTCTTCTTCACCGGCGAAGTACCGGTGATGCGCTACGCCCCGTTCGCGGGCCGGCGCGGGATCGGCTAGCGGTGTTCGCCGCTCTGCGCCGGATCCAGTCGGCGGAAGCCGCCTTGACGCTGGCGATCGCGGCGTTGATCACCGCCGGGCTGGTGACGCTGGCCGGGATCAGCGCGCCGGCCTCGGAGGGCTTCGACAGCCAGATCGTGCGCCAGGCGGTGTTCGTGGCGATCGGCGTAGCGCTGTTTCTGTTTATGTCAAGTACGGACTACCGCATCCTCTCGGTCTTCGCCTGGGGACTTTACGGGTTCGCGATGCTGGCGCTGCTGCTGGTGCTGTTCTACGGCGTCGAGCGGTTCGGCGCGCAGCGCTGGTTCCTGTTCGGGCCGGTGCAGTTTCAGCCGTCGGAACTGGGCAAGGTGGCGCTGATCATCGTGCTGGCGCGCTACTACACGATGGTCTACGAGGCGCGCCACACGGCCTGGGCGTTCCTGGGGGCGATGGCGCTGACGGCGGCGCCGGTGGCGCTGGTGCTGCTGGAGCCGGACCTGGGGACGTCACTGGTGTTCCTGGTGATCTGGTACTGGATGGCCTTCGTGGCCGGTTCGCGCTACCTGCACCTGGGGATCATCGCCGGGCTGGCGCTGGCGTCCGCGCCGGTGGCCTGGTTTGTGATGCGGCCCTACATGCGCGAACGGATC
>CAYYTN010000227.1:0-4522 GCA_964474495.1 uncultured Chloroflexota bacterium | reverse complement strand
ACGCCGCGCGCGCCGGCCGCCACGTGTTCTACGAGAAGGCGATGGCGATCACGGTGGCCGACTGCCACGACATGATCGAGGCCTGCGCCGCCGCCGGCGTCAAGTTGATGGTCGGGCACAAACGACGCCTCCGTCCCGCCTACCAGGAGATCAAGCGCGTGCTCGACAGCGGTCGATTCGGGCGCATGCTCGCGGTAAACGTGGCCGGCTTCTTCGGCCGGCGAATCACCGGGTTCTGGGGCCGTCGGGCGGAATGTGGCGGCCTGCTGTACTGGGCGGGCGTCCACGACGTCGATACACTGCGCCACCTGTTCGGCGAGGTCTCGCGGGTGTTTGCGGTCACCGCGCCAAAAGTTCATCCCGAGGTATCCGATCAGGAGGACGGCATCGCCGTCACGCTCGAGTTCATGAACGGGATGGTCGGCACGCTGCAGGTATCGACCTATTTCCCGATGGCCGGATATCACACGAGCTTCGGTTTTCAAATCGTCGGCGAGCACGGGGGTATCGCCTACGATCGGCAGCGACGGACGATCACCGCTCAAATCGAGAATGAGGACCCCACCGAGATCGCGCTGCGGCCCTACGACGATCACTACACACCAAACGAGGACGCGCTGGTTGCCTACAACCGGGAGTGGTCCAGCTTCGCCGATTGGGTGCTCCACGATGAGACCCCGGTGCTGACGGGCGAGGACGGCCTGCGGTGTGTGGAAATCTTGCAGGCGGCCTACATTTCGGCCGAGACCGGCGGCCCGGTGGACCTGCCTCTGGACCGGTACGAGCGCCGGCCGTTCGGGTAGCGGCCATGTCGCGAACGCGAATCGCATGCGCGCAGGTCGCCACCGTGGATGGCGATGTCGAGGCCAATCTTGAGCGTTGTTACACCCTGGCCGAGCGCGCGGTCGACGACGGGGCCGAACTGGTGGCGCTGCCGGAACTCGCCGCCACCGGGTATTGCGCCGACGACTACGCTCCGTTCGTCGAGCCGCTGGACGGACCGGTGATCGCCCGATTTCAGATAATCGCAGCGCAGGGCCCCGCCGTCATCGTTGTCGGACTGGTGATTGCCGACTATGACGGCCGGCCGCAAAACGCCGCCGTGCTCGTCGGGCCCGACGGCCCGGTGGGCACTTACGCAAAGACCCACCTGTGCGTGAACGAATTGCCGCGGGTGGATGAGCCCAGCCGGTTTGCCGCTGGTCGCGAACTGGGACTCTTCGATACTCCGGCGGGACGGGTGGGCGTCATGATCTGTTACGACGGCCACCACCCGGAACTCGCGCGGGCGCTGACCCTCGAAGGCGCCGACTACCTGGTGTGGGTCAACAACCGGTCGTCGATCGAGCCGTGGGAGGCGCAGGCGATCGCAAAGTTCAACATGGTGCCGGTAGCGCTCGCGAACCGGGTCGGAGAGGCCGGCTGGGAGACACCGGATGAGCCGGCTCGGCTGTTTCCGGGACGTTCGGCCATCAGTGACCACGCTGGAAACCTGCTGTCGCGAGCCCAGGATGGGCTGGAAGTGAACGTGGTTGCCGACATCGATCTGGGAGCGGGCCGCCAGCGCCGTGAGACCAGAGTCTCGCTGAACACCATCGCGAGTCGCCGTCTCGATCTGTACGCGGACACGCTGGCGCGACCGCCGGCCTGGCGGCGCCGGCCTGACAGCGGGAGCAGTTGACGCTCGTCCGATGAACGGATCTCGCTCGGCGGCGGCGAGTCGTAGTCGGTATAGTACGTGGCGAATCCGGCGAACGGACCGGGTTCCGAACCCATCGGGGGCAGCGAGTGAAGGCGACTTAGGGAGATGACTGTGGCTGCCGCTGAGATGATCGAAGAGCGGTCCGAATCTGCCGCTACTGTCCGCAGCGAGTGGAGACTCGCAATGCGGCGGCTGCAGCGGAACAAGGCGGCTATGGCCGGGCTGATCGTGCTGGTCACCATTTCTCTCGCCGCGGTTTTCGCCGATATCATCGCCATCGAGCCAGAGAACCATTTCGACATTTCGGCGGCCAGCACACCGCCCTTTACCGATGGCCATCTTCTCGGCACCGACGACATCGGGCGCGATGTCTTCAGTCGTATCGTCCGTGGAGCCCGCATTTCGCTGCGCATCGGGTTCACCGCGGTGTCAATCGCGGCGATCATCGGCACGCTGATCGGGCTGTCCGCCGGCTATTTCGGTGGCTGGGTCGACATGGCCATCAGCCGTGTGCTGGACGTGATGCTGGCGTTTCCGGGACTCTTGCTCGCGCTGACCGTCATAGCAGCCATCGGCCCGGGATTGAACAACGCGATGATCGCACTGGGTATCGCCGGCATTCCCGCCTACGCTCGCGTCGTGCGGGGGACGACTCTCTCGGCGCGTGAACTTGTATACGTTCGGGCCGCGCGGGCCCTGGGTATGTCGGACGTTCGCGTCATGGCGCGCCACATTCTGCCGAACATCCTGAGCCCGATTCTGATCATGGCGACGATGGGCCTCGGTGGGGCGATCCTGGCCGCGGCCGGCCTCAGTTTCCTGGGCCTGGGCGCCAGCGCGCCATCCTCGGAATGGGGCCTTGAACTCTCCAGCAGCCGCCACCTGCTGCGTTCCGCGTGGTGGATATCGACATTCAACGGCGTCGCCATCGCGACGACGGTACTGTCGATCAACTTGCTGGGGGACGGCCTCCGGGAGGCGCTTGACCCGCAGGCGAGCGCATGGACACACTAATCTCGAGAGCATTCGACCAAGAACTTGAAGGGTGGTATTCAAATTTGTATAGGCTAGGTGTAGGCTGCGGGGTCTCGCGTGGGATCGCGCTTCGCGTGGGCGTGAATTACGCCTACGCGCATCCGAGGGAGGATGCCGATAATGGCAGGAAGTAACTCGTTTAGCCGCAGGCGGCTACTCACCACAGGCCTCGTAGGAGGCGCCGGCGCCCTCGCGCTCGCCGCTTGCGGCGAAACGGTCGAAGTGGTCAAAGAGGTACCGATCGAGGTTATCAAGGAAGTCCAGGTCGCCGGCGAAACCGTCGTCAAGGAAGTCCAGGTAGAAGTCGCCGGCGAGACGATCATCAAGGAAAACGAAGTTCCGGTCGAGGTCGTCCGCGAGGTCGAGGTCATCCGCGAAGTCGAAGTCGTGGTTGAGAAGATGGTCGAGGCGGTCGCCGAACGTGCGCCCGGGATCGACGTTCACAACCTCGACGAGGCTGTGTCGATCGGCCTGAAGCCGTGGGACCCGCAGCCGGGCGGGATGGTCAGCTACATGACATTCGGCAACCCGACCGGGTTCGACCCGGCTACCTGGGCTGCCCGGACGGCCGAACCGGCGACCGTGATGTTCGAACAGCTCTACACCTATGGCACGGGCAATCTGATCTACCCGCACCTCGCGTCGGATCAGCCGACCCTATCGGACGACAAAGAGTCCTGGATCGTGCCGCTCCGCAAGGACGTGGTCTTCCACGATGGCGAGCCGTTTGATGCCGATGCGTGCGTGTTCAACTTCCAGCGGTTCCTCGATGAGTCGATTCCGCGCGGGCACGTCGTCCGTGATATCTCGGCAATAACCGGAGTCGAGAAAGTCGACGACTACGCGGTTCGGTTCATGACGGCCGGGCCGCAGGCTTTCTTCACCCAGTTCCTGGCCGGCCAGCACCCGGTGATGGCATCGCCCAAGGCCATCACGGAACGCGGTGAGGACTTCGCTCGCGACCCTGTCGGAACCGGACCGTACAAGTTCAACAGTTGGACCGACGATGTCGAGATCATCTACGACCGGTTTGATGACTACAACTGGGGGCCGTCGTTCCTGCGGCACCAGGGCCCGGCGTACCCGGATCAGTTCAAGATCGTGATCCTCGGCTACAACATGACCGACAACGCGCAAGTGTTCGAGGCCGGTGAAGTCGACATCTGTCTGAACTGGTCGTTCGCGGACTACTTCCGCGTGTCCGAAAATCCCCAGTTCCACGTCATTGGGTATGCGGCGCCTGGCATGGGCCAGTACATGCCGCTGAACACGCAGCTCTGGCCGCTGGACGACATAGAGGTGCGCAAGGCGCTGATCTGGGGCACCGACCGGCGGACCGTTACGGTGCGGGCCAACGGCGGCACCGCCCCGCTGAATGTCAGCAATCTGCTGGTTCCCGGCACGATTGGGCGCAACGCCGCGGCCAGCGAGCTGTACCGGTACGATCCGGCTGTCGCCAACACCATTCTGGACAACGCCGGCTACCCGAAGGACGAAGATGACGGCTGGCGCTACGCGGCGGACGGCCGCCGGGTGGAAATCATCTTCCCCGACCGTGGCGATCCCGTTGTCGAGCTGTTCAAGCTGGACATCGAGAAAAACCTCGGCATCTACGTCGACACACCCAAGATGGAGTCGGCGACCTTCCGCGAGAACATGCAGACCGGCGCGTACCACACCGTCTGGATCGGTGTGGGCGGACCCACCGGCGATGTCATGTACGACCGGGTCCACACCTCCATGTACGGTGCTCCGGGCCGCGCATACTCGTTCTTTGAGTATGAC